>DEAP01000053.1:19613-19879 GCA_002348225.1 Dehalococcoidia bacterium UBA2979 | reverse complement strand
CACCTTCGAGATCTTCACAGATCACAAAGAAGTTCTTTGATACTGCCAAAACTTTTTCTAGCAGAGGCAGGAATTCCTGTAGATTGTCGATTTTGTGATCGGTTATGAGGATGTAAGGATCATCAAGCTGAGTCTCCATACGGTCATTATTCGTCACGAAATACGGTGAGATATAACCACGGTCAATCTGCAGACCATCGACTATTTCAATTTCGTCATCGAGGCCTCTACCATCTTCAATCGTGATGACGCCGTCTTTGCCGACC
>DEAP01000053.1:0-19310 GCA_002348225.1 Dehalococcoidia bacterium UBA2979 | reverse complement strand
GTGATGACGCCGTCTTTGCCGACCTGTTCCATGACGTCACCGATTAGGTCACCAATGCGCTTCTCATTGGCAGAAATCGAGGCAACGGCCTGAATCATTTCTTTTTCTTCGACTGGCACCGATTGTCCGACAAGATGTCCAATTGCAGCGCGGGTGGCAGCTTCCATACCTCTTCGCAGGTACATGGGATTTGCCCCGGCCGCAATATTTCGCATTCCCTCTTGGAACATAGCTTGAGCGAATACAGTTGCAGTAGTTGTTCCATCGCCCGCTATATCATTGGTTCGCACAGCGACGGTCTTGACCAGCTGAGCTCCCATGTTGTGGAATCTATCGGTGAGCTCAATTTCTCGTGCGACAGTCACACCATCCTTTGTGATTACCGCAGGTCCATAGTTTTTATCTAGCACGACGTTGCGGCCTTTTGGCCCCAGAGTGGCTCGCACAGAGTTGGCTAATACGTCCACACCATGCCGAAGTTCACGTCGGGCTGCTTCATCGAAGCGAAGTCGCTTAGCAGTCATATCTTGCTCCTCAAATATCTAAGTAAGCTTTATTGGTTAACAGGTCCGATAGCCAGAAGACTAGTCTTCGAGCTTCGCGAGTACGTCTTGGAATCTAATGATTATGTACTCTTCGGAATCGACAGCTACTTCTTGACCCGTATACTTTTGGTACAGCACACGATCGCCTGCCTTCAGGTCATCAAATGTCTGAACTTCACCACTTTCAAGAGGCTTACCAGGTCCAACCGCAACCACGTGTCCGTGCTGCGGTGCCTCTTTTGCCGAGTCAGGGATGATTAATCCACTGCTGGTTATTTCTTCCGCTTCTACAGCCTTCAGAATAATGTGGTCTGTCACTGGAACTACACTTGTCGCCATATCGATCACTCCTTGTTCACTTACCTAAAATTGCTTTGCCTAATTTCTTAAAGGCCCAATGCTGCCGAAGCAAGCAATGAACCCAGACAGTTGATGGCCATCGGTTAGGTGGACAAACAACTACTGTAATTGGTTAATTGAAACACCGAGACTCTGGCCAAACGCGAAAGTACTCGTTATGCAACCCACCGCAAACAGAACAAATGTTAGCACTCTCCCGCGGAGAGTGCTAGCACCCGCGGAAAACTTTTCAGTTGTCTGTTGCGGTATGCATTTCAAATAGTCATTTAGACTGGTAGGCAACTATTGCTAAAAACGAAGTGTTAAGGAGTTTTCAATGTGTTTTCCATTTGATGCGGAGCCACCTATCGCGCGGCTAGCAGGAGGTAGTGTGGAGCACACCGACCTGACCTTAGAAGCCGAGGACGGAAATAAGTTCTCAGCTTTTCTAGCCGAAGGCGATGGTTCTCGTGAGGCCTCGGTGGTGGTGCTTCCTGATGTGAGAGGTCTGTTCAGATTCTATGAAGAGCTTGCTCTTCGTTTTGCGGATCAGAATATCGATGCGCTCGCAATAGATTACTTTGGGCGCACTGCTGGACTCGAAAAACGAGATGCTGATTTTGAGTGGCAGGAGCACGTGGCTCAGTCAACGTTCAATGGAGTACGGTCAGATGTGGCGGCAGCGGTGGCCTATCTTCGAAAGTCGAATCCAGATCGACCTGTGTTTACACTCGGATTTTGTTTTGGTGGCTCCAACTCTTGGCATCAGGCAGCTAACGGACTTGATTTAGCAGGCGCAGTAGGATTTTATGGTCATCCCAACCGGCCGGAGTTTCCACAAAATGCTCCTGGCGTGCAGGAACGAGTCACTGATATATCTTGTCCTATTCTTGGCCTGATGGGCGGAGCAGATCAAGGCATTCCTAAGGAAATAGTTTCTGACTTCGAACAAGAGCTCAACCAGCAAGGTGTAGAGTCCGAGATCGTTATATATGATGGTGCTCCTCACTCTTTTTTTGACAGGCATTATGAGGAATTTTCCGACCAGTCAGCCGACGCATGGAGTAGAGTTCTCAAATTTATTTCCAGCCACGCTGACTAGCGCGTTGATAGCTTCAACTGATATTTAGACTTGCTCCTCGAGAAGAGACCAGATTATGTTTTCGGTAGCAACTGACGCATGACCTTCTCTCAGGAGCCTGACGACAAGCCGACTGTCGTAACCAAATTCTGATAGATACTGCTGGATCTCATTTATTCGATCAGTAGCGTTCAAGGCAATTGCCAATATCAGCTCCCATTCCGGAGGTGAACAAGGGATCTGATGGCCGTCCAGTGCCCCGTTGTTGAGACCAGTCCAAAGTGAGGGAATCTTTACAGGTTGGAAATTTTCCTCCTCACCTTCAAATTGAGGGTCACCGAATATATAAATAGAGATGCCTTCTCGTTCAAGATGAAGACGTGGTCCTTTTATCGGTGAATTTTGTGATTCTTTGATTTCGGCACCAAGCATGTCACCGATAATCGAAGCTATGTTCTTGGTTGTCATGAATTCAATGGTGTTTGACTCGACGTTGATGCCTTGCAGTTGGAGAGAACTAGAGCCTATTAATGCCCAGTCGGTCGGTTCTTGAGTGGCTTCTTCAATGACACTGGCTAAAGTTCGGAGCACTATTTTGTGAGTCTGAGTCAACATAATTTTATCCCCAACCTATCCGTGAAACGGAAGCAAAGGATATCTTGATTTTCCTCCAAGTGCGACAGGTGCTCACCTGTAGGCGAATTCTTATGTATCATTTCTTTGGGCCTGTAGCTCAGTGGTAGAGCAGTGGGCTTTTAACCCATTGGTCGTGGGTTCGATCCCCACCGGGCCCACCAATGGACCATAAATCCCTTATGTAGCAAGGGAAAAGAGAAACCCCCATCTCTGGGGGGTTCCTACTTTTTGATATTTGCTACCAATCTGCTATGAATTTCAAAAGAACTTTCTGTATTCAGGAGATTAAATCATCCACCGAATCAGCAGCTTTGCTCTGTTGGCCGCTCATTAAGTGCGAGTATGTATCTAGGGTGAAACTCGCTGTTACAGGTGATGGTGGGTGGACTACACGTAAGTTTGTGGGTCTTGGAGGAGGATTCAGTTTGAATGATTCTCTGCATTTCAGTAGGCTCAAACCTATGCATATAGAAACAGAGAATAATGAGTTGCCCAAATCCAAACAACTTTCCGAAATGACCGATGATGAGTTAAGAGAGTACGTCAGTGAATATCTGGAAAATTCTCGAAAACTCCTGGCGAAAGGTATGTCAGCATCTATTGAAGAAGTGCAGGGACAGCTGAACAACCGTCCTATTGACGAGCGAGTCTCATGGTTTCGGCGCGAAATTAGTGGAAAGATATCGGACGAGGAAAAGCGGAGACCTCCCCAACGTGAGCCCACGACGTTTAGCAAAATCGAACTGACAGAAATCGAAGAAATAGATGCGCTCTTGAATGGTCAAAAATTACAACTTTACGCTGAGGACTACCGCCGAACAAAATTCGGAATGACTCTTGGTATGAGTCGAATGAGCCTTGATGCAGTTGGTCGACTGTCGCAGTCACTAGAGACCGAGGCAATGCCACGCCTACAACGGGCCTGGGATTGGGGTGGTGACTCCGGGGCAAGTGACTGGGTTCTATCCCAACTGGCAGATGCACTTCGTAACGTTAGTGATGTTCGCCGAGTCTATTGAGTTCAAGGGGCACAAAGTTATAGAGATAACATCGCCAGCGATATCGATTTACTTAATTGGGTTGCGATAATCGTTTATGTTGTCATGGGAGTTAGTCAAGCTAATTACCGAAGCCTAAACTCTTTAATATATTGATATCCTGTAGGTGCCATAGAAATAGTGAAACGTAGCTCGATGGCAGAACGGGTTTGAATCATGCTCATTTTATTGTCACCGGCAAAGGGACAAAATTTTGATGGATGGCAGTGCAACCTGCAGAGTACCAAGCCTCGTTTACTGAATAAGAGCAAAGACCTTGTAGAAACGATGAGGTCTTACAGCACGGCCGATCTCATGTCGCTCATGTCTGTGAGTGAGAAGATTGGTGCGTTAACAGCGGAGCGATTTGACTCATTCAAGACTCCCTTTACGGAGAATAATTCGAAACCTGCGGCGTACGCGTTCACGGGTGACGTATACAAGGGATTAGATATCGAAAAATTCAATGATGAAGACCTCGAATATGCGCAGAATCATCTTAGAATTTTGTCAGGTTTATACGGGCTGTTGCGCCCCTTGGATCTTATCCAGCCGTATCGCCTCGAAATGGGGACCAAGGTGGAAACGGCGATTGGCTCAGATCTATATGACTATTGGGGAACGCAAATCTTTGACCAGATTATTGACGATCTGGAAAAGTCTGGCGATGAAATTATCGTTAATTTGGCTTCGAATGAGTACTTCAAGGCGGTTTCGATGAATCGAGACACTGTGACTGTTAATACACCAGTGTTCAAGGATTGGAAGAACGGCCAGTATAAGATTATTTCGTTTTTTGCCAAGAATGCTAGGGGTGTGATGGCCAGATGGATGATACAGAATCGTATTGAGCAACCTTCAGATCTTGCGGGTTTTCGAGAAGAAGGCTACGAATATAGTCATGATTTGTCGACCGAGGCAGGTCCAGTGTTCCTTAGAGGCTAATTAGTGAACGGTTCAATAGCGTCATTGTTAATCAATTATCGAATTGGTTAGTTTTTTCTTACTAAATGTATAGGCGCCTACGCACTTGATATTGACAGGCGACTACGAAAAATTGTACAGTTCATTACCCAGCGTTTTTTGACGCAAATATTCGGGCAAGTAACGCTATAAATTCGCTCGAGAATCGGTGCTAGATAGAAAGAAATCGTAACGCACTCATTAGGAGAAATAAATGCATATCAAACGTCGCTTCACCAAGGCAGGTCAAAGTCCATATCAGGGCGTTAATTTTGTAAAGAAAGATTCGAAGATAACTGAATTTGATGGGACAGTTGTATTTGAAGCTAATGACATTCTGATTCCGGAATCATTTTCACAGGTGGCGACTGATGTGATGGCTCAAAAGTATTTTCGCAGAGCGGGCGTACCCGAAGAGTCGGTTCCAGTTCCTGAGGAAGGAGTACCAGAGTGGGCTCAGAGAAGGATGCCTGCAGAGGGAACCAACTTCCGAGGAGAAGTCGATGCTCGTGAAGCTTTCGATCGCCTGGGGCTTACATGGGCTTACTGGGGCTTGAAGAATGGTTATTTTGATGATGACGAAAATGCTCTAGCTTTTGCCGATGAAGTAAGGCATATGATGGCGCGGCAGATGGTCGCTCCTAATTCACCGCAATGGTTTAACACAGGACTCAATTGGGCCTACGGAATACAAGGTCCACCTCAAGGTCACTGGTTTGTAGATCCTGAATCTGCAGAAATGAAACCGTCAACGTCGGCGTATGAGCGACCTCAACCTCACGCGTGTTTTATCCAATCTGTTGCTGATGATTTGGTTAATCAAGGCGGGATAATGGATCTTTGGACTCGTGAGGCACGTGTGTTCAAATATGGGTCGGGTACCGGATCGAATTTCTCTTCTATAAGAGGTGACAGTGAAGAATTATCGGGTGGCGGCCAATCCTCCGGTCTAATGTCTTTTTTGAAAATTGGTGACCGTGCAGCCGGTGCGATTAAATCCGGCGGAACTACAAGACGAGCAGCAAAGATGGTGATACTTGATGCGGATCATCCCGATATTGAGGAATTCGTGGACTGGAAGGTCAATGAAGAGCAGAAAGTAGCTGCCCTCGTAACGGGAGCGAAAATAACTAGACGCCATTTGACTAGTATTTTTGATCTAGCATCTGATCAATCAATCGGTGGAACTGATGTAGAGAAAAATAAATCACTGCGTAAGGCTATCCGCCTAGCACGTGCTGATAACGTAGTTGAAGCTGTGATTGTTCGCGTGTTGGATTTGGTCGAGCAAGGTCTTGGTCAGCTTGATTTTGCGGAGTTTGATTTAGATTGGCAGGGTGAAGCTTATCAGAGTGTATCTGGGCAAAACTCAAATAATTCCATTCGGGTTACTGCTGAATTTCTTGATGCTGTCCGCCGAGATGACTCGTGGGACCTGACGCGCCGTACTGACGGAAACGTTTCAAGGACTATTCGAGCAAAAGACTTATGGTCGAAGGTGGCGCTAGCGGCTTGGCAAAGTGCTGATCCTGGTGTTCAGTATGATTCCACGATAAATGAGTGGCATACCAGCCCAGCTGGCGGGCGGATTAATGGTTCGAATCCCTGTTCTGAATACATGTTCTTGGATGATACTGCGTGTAACTTGGCTTCATTGAATCTTGCGTCATTTTATGACACCACGACCAAAGAGTTCGATATTGAGGGCTATGAGCATGGAATAAGACTGTGGACTATAGTGCTAGAGATTTCGGTCCTCATGGCTCAGTTTCCTTCAGAAGCCATTGCTCGCCGGTCGTATGACTATAGAACCCTTGGTTTAGGTTATGCCAATTTAGGTGCACTACTCATGCAAAAGGGTGTGCCTTACGATTCACCTGAGGCGTTGGCAATGTCTGGGACATTAACTGCGATCATGACAGGATGTTCTTATGCTACGTCGGCGGAAATGGCATCTGAAATAGGACCATTCCCACGATACGAAGAAAACGCAGAAAATATGATGCGCGTTATGCGGAATCATAGAAGAGCTGCCATTGCGGCGCCACCGGATGATTATGAGCAACTTAGTGTTCTCCCCATGCCGATCAATGAGATCGATGCTGATGAAAAACTTTTATCTTCTGCGAGGAAATGGTGGGATACAGCTGTTGAATTGGGCGGAGCCCACGGGTTTAGAAATGCTCAGACCACGCTAATCGCACCAACCGGCACCATCGGTCTGCTAATGGATTGTGATACTACTGGCGTAGAGCCAGATTTTGCGCTAGTCAAGTTCAAAAAGCTAGCTGGTGGCGGTTTCTTCCGAATAATTAACGAGTCAGTACCATTAGCGTTAAAGGAGCTTGGCTATTCAGAGGAGCAGATACAGGAGATCACTCAATACACTATTGGAGCTCATACGCTAGAAGGCGCTCCAGGTATCAATATAGGTTCACTGGCGACTATTGGATTTGAAAGTGATGACATTCAGGCAGTCGAAGATGCTTTGGTATGGGCCCCTCATATTTCTGTGGCTTTCAACACTTTGGTTGCCAGGGAGGGCTTTATATCTAAGATTGGTCTCAACGAGGATGACGCATCTGTGTTTGGGTTCGATCTGTTGAGTGCAGTTGGCTATTCGGTCGAACAAATTACTGAGGCCAACGACTATGTGAATGGTCGAATGACAGTTGAAGGTGCACCATATCTAGAAGACGGACATCTGGCAGTATTTGATTGCGCAAATAAGTGCGGTGATTACGGCACGCGGTACATCGATCCTATGGCACATGTGCGGATGTTGGCAGCTGCACAACCATTCCTGTCAGGTGCCATATCAAAGACAATCAATATGCCCGCTGAGGCTACTGTCACGGAAGTCACAGAGGTCTATGATGAGGCGGCATCTCTTGGGGTCAAGGCATTGGCACTATATCGAGATGGTTCGAAACTTTCACAACCACTTTCCTCCGACAAGAGCGCCTTACTTTTCGGAGCGGATGAGTTTGAGGATACAGAGGAATTCACTCAGGCCATAGTGGAGTCCGCCGAAAGATTGATTGGTCTTGGACGAGGTCAGCGGGAAGAGCTTCCGGCTAGACGGCCGGGCGGTTATACCCAAAAGGCGACAGTCGGTGGTCACACAATTTATCTCAGGACTGGAGACTATCCAGAAGTAGGGCGTGACGGCAGACCCCGGCTTGGTGAGATATTCATTGACACCGCGAAGGACGGTGCAGCCTTTCGAAGTCTGATGAACTGTTTTGCAACAGCTGTGTCAGTGGGTCTACAGCATGGCGTCCCGTTGGAAACATTCGTTGACAAATTTACCTTCAGAGCTTTTGAGCCAGCCGGTATCGTACAAGGGCATGACCGAATTAAGAATGCACGGTCGATTATCGACTATATATTCAGAGATCTTGGTGTCACATATCTCGGTATGGATAATCTTGCTCATGTGCCAGCTATTGAGGCTGAGATAGATGAAACAAATACAGAGGTATATTCAAGCGAGCAGAGTGAAGCACCAGACAATATATCCGTATTGGAATTTCCTGCGGCGCTACCTGTTATTGATGAACCAAAATCAGAAATCTCGGTGCCCACGGCTGCCAGTAATTTGATTTCAGAGACTGGTGAACCAACCATTATGGCTCAACAGATTGAGGCGAAGAGATATGGTTTTGAGGGCGATGCCTGTCCTATGTGTGGTGAATTCAAGATGGTGCGTTCCGGAACTTGTCTGAAATGTGTGATATGTGGGGAAACGACAGGTTGTAGTTAATCTGATACTTCGTCTGATTTAGATGGTATTGCAGCTGAGAGATTTCGGTATTTTGTTCGGGTAACAAGAATGTCGTCTTCGATTCTAATTCCGATTCCACGCAGCTCAGCTGGAATGCCATCGATCGATCTAGGGAAGTAGAGTCCAGGTTCAACTGTGAGTACCATTCCTGGTTTCAGAGCTACGGGTGTTTGATCCGCGTTTCGATATTTTCCAGCGTCATGAACATCCAGACCAAGCCAATGGCTGGTGCCATGCATGTAGTATGGTCTATAACCGAATGACGATTCGATAGACTTCCTACTACCCTTGAGCACTTTCAGATCTTTCAGCCCTTCTATCAACACCCGGACAGCCGCATCATGTGGGTCATAGAAACTAGCTCCCGGACGTACCGCATCGATCGCTGTTTGCTGTGCTGACCACACAATCTCGTAGACGTCTTTCTGAGCGGGGGTGAATTTACCGTTTGCCGGGTAGGTACGACTGACATCGGCAGAATAAAAATCCCATTCAGCGCCCGTATCGAGGAGGAGCAAATCTCCGTTTTTGATGAGATCACGATTGTCGATATAATGAAGCGTACAGGAATTATGTCCTGCTGCGACTATCGACGGGAAACCATCCCGAGGTGATCCCAGCTTTCGATATTCAGACTCCAAGGTTCCTTGGACCTCGTATTCTGTTTTTCCGGGCTCGACGTAGTCTCGGATATGGGCGAGTCCAGCGGCAGTGATGTCTATGGCTCTCTGTAGCGCGTTTATCTCACTTCGCGATTTAATTAACCTTAGTTCGTCAATTAATTCTTGTGGGTCTCGTACGGCTTGCAGGGCAGCGCCACCTCGTTGTAGTCCGTCTCTTCGTTCAGAAATTTGGTTTCCAACGATTTGATCGATCTTTGCGTTGCTACCGATGCTGTACCAAATTGTGTCAGCCCGGTTCAAAAGTTTTGGGAGTTCCTCGAGAATGTCCGCGATATCGAATGAACGGTCGGCACCGAATCGGCTCATAGTTTTGCGAAGACCTATCCGTGGCCCAACCCATGTTTCCATGACAGGGTCATGCGGTCGGACGAATAGGCTGTATGGTTTTTCAGTACCTGGGGCAAACACAGCGACTGAGCTCGGTTCTGGAAACCCTGTTAGGTAGTGGAAGGAGGAATTCTGCCTAAATGGATAATATACGTCTCCATTTCTTATAATTTCCTCGCCAGATACGACGACTGCAACATTTCCATCCCCTATTTTTCTCATAAAACGTTCGCGTCGTTTCAGGAACTCTTCTTTAGAAATTAGCTTACTGGGACTCATAAAGATGAATATTATCTGAAAATATCGAAGACCGCACTTGCACCGATGGCAATAAGTCCAATCGCAAGAGCTCTCATTAATTTCCCCTCGCCAGCAATCCGACGGAATTTGGCCGCTAGAGGAGCCGATATTATTACGCCTGCAGCCAACCAAGGGAGATCACTAAGAGGAGATCCATTTGTCTCATTCACTATATGCAGGCCTGTGACCGAGATTGATTGGATAAATATTAGTAGATGCATGCTTGGTACCGCGATTTCATGAGGCACTTTCTGCACGCGAGTCATTACAGGCATTCCGATTGGCCCACCACCGATACCTGCAAGGGCCGAGAAAAATGCCGTAGCTGCCTGAGCTAATGCTGAGCGAATTAGAGGAACCCTAAACCGAAAGACAGTCCCATTTCTGTCTTTGATATTCCTTTGCCAGCCGTCGCCAGTTGAGGGTTCCGGGACTGCCGTTGGTCGGACAATTACGTACATGCCGATTAGTACCAAGAAGACGCCAAATCCAACCGCGAAGTAGTCTCGGGGAACTAGTCCTGTTGTAGCTCCTCCCGCAACTGCAGCTGGTACCCCTATCGCAGCAAGCAGCACTACCAGACGGCCGTCAATTCGATTTTCCTTAAATGCGACTAAAACTTGAAGTGCAGAATTGACAACTACATATAAGAGCGAGGCGGCAGTTATCTCCGCTGCAGTCGCAGTGGGATATCTGAACAGTAGAAAAGGTGCGATCAGAAACCCACCCCCGGCCCCGATCGCACCAGCATATGTGCCGATGGCTGCACCAATGAAAATGAGAAGCAGGGGTTCGATGATTTCCGTCAGCAAATTACTAGTTTCTGATTATTTTGACGTTTTGAGGAAATCTGGTAGGAGATGGTCTGGATACCTGTCACCGACGTGACCCTCCTCGAGTAGCTTGTTATATTCCTCATCACTGTAGCCCAGTAGCTGTTTATATATTTCCTCAGTGTGTTCTCCCAGTCTTGGTGGAGGAGTACGGATTGAGTTTGGTGTACCAACCCACTTAGTCATGATCCCAGGATATCTGTGCTTACCGATGACGGGTGATTCGAGTTCCTCAAAGAAACCACGATCGATCAACTGAGGAGATTCGAGGAGCTCCACATCATCTGTGACTGGCCCTGCACATACTCCAGACTGCTGTAGTTCTACAAAAAGGTTGAACTTTTGGTGCTTGATTGTGTATTTGTTCAGCTCATCATGCAAGAAATCACGATTTTGAAATCTTGATAACTGGGTGTGGAATCGAGTATCACTAGCGAGAGTATCGGCACCTAATACCTCGCAAAGTGAAAACCATTCTTCATCTTCTGATACGTCTATTGCTATCCATTGATCATCCCCTGATGTGGGGAAGACCCCGTGAGGTGCGTGCGAGTGATGCGTATTTCCTTGAGGTCCTGCGACTCGGTTATTCATCTCAAAGTCGAGTATGAATTCCCCAAGATTTGGTAGAAATCCTTCCGCAAGTGGCATCTCAATTTGTTGACCTTCACCTGTGGTATCTCGATAGCGCAGAGCAGCAGTGATCGCTGTAGCTCCTAGAAGTCCAGCAAAGGCATCGGCGGTGAAAGCTTCGCCCGTTTCATCTGGGGTTCCGTCTGGGTAGCCACGAATGTAGTGGTGACCAATCATTGCCTCTACATGCGTGCCGAATGCTCTGTACCCTTTGTACGGACCTGAAAGCCCGTAAGCGGGCATGCGAAGCATAATCAAACGAGGATTTATTTCCTTGAGAGTGTCGTATGTGATCCCAGCCTTTTCAATAGTTGTAGGGACATTGTTTTCGACTAACACGTCGACTTCTTTGATTAATTTTAAGAAAGCCATTTTCCCTTCAGGGGTCATGATGTTGCAGGCCATAGACTTTTTATTACGGCTATGAGAGTTAAAACCAGGATTCCTGTTCCATGGTTCTTGACCGGGGTCATAGTCGGGATAAGCGGAGAGAGTGAGTCCATTCTTTACGCTCACGATTACCTGCTCCTTCGTCGCAATTCGCTCGGCCCCTCTCGAGTAGGGCTGGATGGCGTCAATTGGCTCTACTCTAATGACCTCGGCTCCCCATTCAGCCAAGACCTGGGTGCAGTGTGGTCCCGCCCATACAACCGTCACTGCAGCAACTTTTACACCGTCAAGAGGAAGCATTCGGGAGCTCTGTGAGTCGCTCATACTAAATCACCTGCGCCCGACGTAACTGAACTAAGTCAGAATTCGAATATCCGATACTTGAGAGAATTTCCACAGTGTGTTCACCGAGTAGTGGCGCACGGTTCATTTGTTGTCTGGTGGCGCCTGACGTCACGAAATGTCTTCCTGGATAACGCATAGAACCAGTAACAGGATGGTCAACGGTTTCCCACACCTCACGCTCTTGGTAATGCGGATCATTGAGGAGATCTTCAATAGTTAAAACAGCTCCACCCAGGATTCCGATGGCTTGGGTTGCTGCGACGGCCTCTCGTTTTGTCCGTTCAATAAGCCAAATTCCGTAGGCACCTTCAAGTTCTTCTATGAACTGTTCTCCCATTTGTGTGAATGGTTTTTCAGCATCTGGTTGTTCAGCCAGATCAGGTCGGCCAATAAGTCTTAAGAATTCAGGAACGTGTTTACTCGCTCCAGCGAAAATATTCGCATACCCGTCACTTGCCGGTCGTGGTCCTGAGGCAACTCGCGATGAAAGACCTCCTCTTTTACTACTTTTGCCACTGTACGACGCTGCCGTGAGACCCGGAGTTCTTCTGTCACGGAAGCCGGCTTGTGCTTCATACACCGATTGGTCTATATGCTCACCTGAGCCTCCTCGTTCGACCCTTAGTCGAGCGAGGGCACACGCATATGTCAAAGCTAATCCAGCGTGATAGTGAGCTAGATTTCCACCGAGTTTTATTGGTTCACGTGAGCTGTGCCCGTTTATATGCATCGGTCCGGCCATAGCTTGTAGGATGAGTTCTGAGCCCTTGAAATCCTTCCATGGACCGGTTTGCCCGAACGGTGTCAATGATCCTAATACAAGGTCAGGTTTTTCCTTCGCGAACGTTTGGAAACCCAAACCTAAAGAATCGAGAGTTCCCGGTGGAAAATTTTCAATCACTATGTCATGTTGCTCAATTAAGGTGCGGGCTATGTCTCGCCCAGCTGATGAAAAGAGATCGCATGTTATGGACCTTTTGCTCGTATTCAGATGCAGAAAAAGAGCTGAGGCTTCTTTATCAGGAATGTCGTTGAGAAATGGCCCTTCTAAGCGGGAGGGATCGCCCTCTGGTGGCTCTATCTTAACCACTTCTGCCCCATAGTCTGCAAAGAGTTTGCCCGAATAGGGAACTCCAACCATGGTCCCCAGTTCTAAGACTTTGATACCTTCGAATAGTTGTCTGCTCATATTTAAAACCGTCTGTAAGGGACCATGTACTTACTTGTCCCTAGTAACCCTTAAAGTCAGGGTCTCGCCTCTCTACAAATGAGCGAAATCCTTCTTTGGCATCAGTTGTTTTTAGTAGGCTTGCCTGAGCGTTCCACTCTTGGATTAGCCATTGCTCGGCTGACCCGGTGGCATCTAGTGAAGAATGCAGGAGTCTCCTTATTTCTGAAGCAGCTAGTGGAGGTCCTGCTGCTACCTTCCTCGCATATGCTAAGGCTTCAGTAAGGAGGTCATCATCTTCGACGACCCGGTTCACTAGTCCCATTTCTAAGAGCTTTTCAGAAGGCATGACGTCACTGTGATACATCACCTCGAATGCCTTGGCACTCCCGACGACTCTGGGTAGAAACCAAAGGACTCCATAGTCAGACACTATTCCACGTTTGAAAAAAATGGGCCCCATACGAGCCGATTTTCCTGCAATGCGAACATCGCAGGCCATTGCCATACCGAAGCCTGCTCCAGCAGTCGCGCCATTAATTGCGCCTATTATCGGGACGTCAGATTTTATAAATCCCAGTGCTGTCTGTACAGAACGGTTGTGATGAACAAGTCTTTCATGGCGACTAACGGTTGGTGCCGCATCACTTGGTGCTTCACCTGATTCGGCTGGAGTTCTGTCTCCACTAATTTCTGCGCCAGCACAAAATGCTCGGCCATTTCCCGTGATCACCATGGCTCTTACTGAGTCCTCTTCTGAAGCAAACTTGAGTGCAGCCCCAAGTCCAAGTCCAAGCGTTTGATTTAGAGCGTTCATCTGTTCAGGCCGATTGAACGTGGTGAGGAGCACACCTTCATCGTCTAACTCGGCGATTACATCTCCGTTCGAAATATCCTGAATACTGTCGATAGTGTTAGTCATTCGTCAACCTCACCGTGTTCCCATTACCTTATTGGATTATTGTCGTGCGAGTGTAACTGTTTCCGAGAAGATTTGCTAAAGACTCCACTATGTGAGATAAGTGTTCAGCATCGGTGCAACATAGTTCATATATTCGTTGTTGATGGGGGATATTGAAGTGCAGAAATTACTAATAGCCAACCGTGGTGAAATAGCTGTCCGTATTATCAGAGCTGCCAAGGAATTAGGGATGCATACTTGCTCGATATATTCTGAAGCAGACATTAATTCGATCCATTGGCAGAGGGCTGATGAAGCAGTGCTACTCGAGGGCCAGGGCGCTCTACCTTATTTGGACGTAGATCAAATAGTGCAAGTTGGTGTGGAGAGTGGATGTGATGCAGTCCACCCGGGATATGGGTTCCTCAGTGAGAACTCTGAATTTGCCACGAAGTGTGAAGCCGCTGGGATGAAATTTGTAGGTCCAGCGCCGTCTTCGCTGGATATGTTTGGTGACAAGGTGTTGGCAAGGAAGCTTGCGGTTCAGCATGGAATACCTGTTTTGCCAGGTCTAGACCATCCGGTAACGGTGGCAGAGGCGACTGAATTTCTCGGGTCATTAGACGAGCGCCAGTCGGCAATCCTCAAAGCAGTCCACGGTGGAGGGGGACGCGGGGTTCGTATGCTTGATAGAGACAGTGATGTTGAACAGGCTTTTCGAGGGGCACAGGCAGAAGCCGCAGCATCATTTGGAAATGGAGATCTCTATATAGAGAGATATATCCCCAATGTACGTCATATCGAAGTGCAGGTAGCGGGAGACTCAACCGGGTCGATATCTCATTTCTGGGAGCGAGACTGTTCGGTGCAAAGGCGGCATCAAAAAATCCTTGAGATCGCTCCTGCACCCTTTTTGTCTACGACTTCTCGTGACGCATTACTCGATGCAGCTGTGACAATTGGGAGGGCCACAAGTTACGAAAATTTGGGTACAGTCGAGTTTCTAGTTTCGATGAACCAAGAAAATTCGGAAGAGTTCTTTTTCATTGAGGTAAATCCAAGATTACAGGTGGAGCATACGGTCACAGAGGAAGTCACCGGAATTGACCTAGTACAGACTCAGTTACGGATTGCTTCAGGTGCAAGTCTCGACTCACTAGGGCTACGGCAGGATCAGATTGTTCCGGCTAGAGGTTACGCCATACAGGCGAGAGTGAACATGGAGAAGATCAATGAGAATGGCAGTGTAATTCCCTCTGCTGGAACATTATCTGTATTTAACCCACCATCAGGTAGAGGAATACGGACTGATACATTTGGTTATAGCGGGTACCAGACGACCACAAGTTTCGACTCACTATTAGCGAAAGTAATTGGATACTCCAGTTCAGAGGATTTCGATTCGACTGTGAAACGAGTCGAAACTGCGCTCGCTGAATTCGACGTCAAAGGTGTCGATACTAATATTTCCTTTTTGCGTTCTCTATTGGTCCATCCCTCATTTTTGAGCGGAGAGATACATACGCGTTTTGTGGATTTGGAGACCGCCGAACTCGTCCAACTAGCACAAGAACTCACGAACTCAACTCCGTTTCAGAGAGGCGAGCTAAGTGAGCAAGCTGGAGCGTCAATCGATTCTGACGACCCGTTGGCTGTGTTGGAATATGGGATGCAAGCCAGTCGAGGACAGGACACATCAAGTTCCGAAGATCGCAATGGGCAGGCTGACCTTCCAGGATCGGTAAAATCACCTCTGCAAGGTACGGTCGTATCAGTTGAGGTGTCTGTTGGCCAGGAAGTGCAGACTGGACAACTCCTCGCAGTGATGGAATCGATGAAGATGCAACATGAGATACGAGCTCATATGAGTGGTTCGATAAGCGCTGTAAATGTGGGTCCTGGAGATACTCTTTGGGAGAATCATGCCCTGATGAATATCGAAGAGCACGAGGTTATTGGGGCTTTGATTGAAGGAGAGAGTTCTATCGATCTGGATTTTGTACGTCCGGATCTCGAAGAAATTTTGACGCGTCGAGCAGCGACGCTGGATGCAAACAGAGAAGAGGCAGTATCCAAACGTCATGCTCGACTACTGAGGACGGTTCAGGAAAATGTTGAAGATTTGTTTGATAGGGGAACGTTTTTGGAGTACGGACCTTTGGTCCTCGCTAACCAATTCTCACGACGTAGCCTAGACGAGTTAATTGCAAAAACTCCCCGTGACGGAATGATCACCGGTATCGGAAGTGTAAATGGAGATCTATTTTCCGATCCTGAAAGTATGGTCGCGACCATCGCATATGACTATATGGTGCTGGCAGGTACACAAGGGAATAGAAATCATCAAAAAACGGACCGTATGATTGAGGTCGCTCGAAATTCCAGGCTACCTCTTGTCTTATTCGCCGAAGGTGGTGGTGGTCGTCCTGGCGATGACGGTCTTCACGCAGCTGGTGGTAGTTCTACTTTTGCTTCTTTTTCAACTTTGAGTGGCCTTGTCCCGATGGTTGGGATCACTACTGGACGTTGTTTCGCAGGGAATGCTTCGTTGCTTGCCTGCTGTGACGTAATTATTGCCACAGAAGGATCAAATATCGGTATGGGTGGTCCAGCAATGATCGAAGGGGGTGGATTAGGCATTTTTGCCCCCGAGGATATAGGCCCAATGGAAATACAAATACCTAACGGCGTAGTAGATATATCTGTTAAGGATGAGGAAGAAGCTGTCGCAGTAGCGAAGAAGTACTTGTCTTACTTTCAAGGACCGATTGATAACTGGGAGGCTCCTGATCAGCGAGAGATGCGACAGATTGTTCCGGAGAACAGGTTGCGTGTATACAACGTTCGGGACGTAATTTATACGCTTGCGGATGTGGATTCGATTCTTGAAATACGCTCTGACTTTGGAATTGGAATGGTCACGGCCTTGGTACGAGTGGAAGGGAAAAGTTTGGGGATTATCGCCAACAATCCTGGCCATCTCGGGGGCGCTATTGACTCAGATGGTGCTGACAAGGCGGCCCGATTTATGCAGCTTTGTGATGCGTTTGATCTTCCGTTACTTACTTTGGTTGATACCCCTGGAATAATGGTCGGGCCAGAAGTAGAAAAGACAGCTTTGGTGCGCCACGCGAACCGTCTGTTCCTACATGGAGCAAATATTGAGACAACTTTCATGTCAATTATTTTGCGGAAAGCCTATGGACTCGGTGCGATAGCTATGACTGGCGGCAATTATCGACAGCCTCAGTTTACTGTGTCGTGGCCAACCGGGGAATTTGGCGGCATGGGTTTGGAAGGGTCGGTCAAGCTAGGATATCGTGATGAACTCGCCTCGATTGAAGACCCTGTAGAGCGGCTCGAAAAATATGAGGCGATGGTGGCTCGCGCGTATGAGCGTGGCAAAGCATTAAATACTGGCATGAACTTTGGTTTCGATGACACAATTGACCCATCTGAATCTAGAGCCTGGATTGCCGGAACGCTTAAGGCTGCAAAGTCACCACCGGTGAGATCGGGTAAGAAACGACCGTTCATCGACGCTTGGTAGACCTGAGAATTAGCTGATCCTCAGATCTAAGGGCGATGCAGTCCTTTGCTGCAGTGCAAAAACAAGATCGCTTATTGTTTTGATTTCGGTTGGGAATATGGTTGCTGCTCGTCCAACCGCCTGAACCGAATGCGCGTCGGAGCCGCCAATTGCGACGACACCTAATTCTTGTGCCAGTCTCACGTAGTAGCCGTCATCACTGTCTGAATGATCACCATTGACTGCTTCAATGCCAGTGAACCAACGTTGTATTTCCTCACTAGACGGCCTGCGTGCGGTGCCCGTTGATCGCATCGGATGTGCCACGATTAATGCAACACCCTCTTCCTCGGCACTCTTAATCAGGTGATCCATCATGAGTAGTTGAGGTCGATATCGTGAGAAACCATATGCAAGAATATGACCAAAATTCGTACCTAACTCGATTGCAGGAAGAACGTTAATCTCGAAGATTTCGCTAAGCCGCCGAGTGTCTTCTTCAGGCCATAGTGCGTTGTGCTCAGTTAGGCAGATGCCATCTAGTCCTCTGGCTGCTGCCTGTTCTACGAGTTTCTCCACACTCACCCCACTATCGAGTGATTTATCTGAGCTATGGGCATGCATCTCGATAACAGATCCACCAGCTGGCCGGTATTGCCTCGGGGATTCCAGTTGGATATCAGAGCTCACGGAAAATTAGCGCCTTTTAGGTTTACTGTTTATGGATCACTGAATTCTAGCGCAGAAGCTGAATGAGTTCAGGTAGAACAGCTAGGCAATCATCCACGATGCCTACGTCCGCATATTTGAATATCGGAGCTTCGGGGTCGGAATTAATTGCTACTATCAAACGGGCATTAGAACATCCCGCCATGTGCTGACTTGCTCCTGAAATACCAGCTGCTAAATACAACGCGGGAGCAACGGTGGTACCTGTTAGTCCAATTTGCTCAGTGGGTGGGGCCCAGTATTCATCAACAATTGCTCGAGAAGCCCCAGGCAGGCCGTTGAGAAGACTCGCCAACTCCCGCACCAGACCAAAATTCTCGGCATTTTGTAAGCCTCGACCGCCTGATACGACTATCTCTGCATCCTCCAAACGTGGTCCTCTATCAGCGGTTGCAGCCGTGATAACCCGCACTCGCTCAGCTGTAGGTTCAAGACTGAGTGGTACCACGTCAGAAGAACTGTCCGATAGAGGCTCTGGGGCTTCAGCAGCAGCAGGTCTCAGACCAAGAACCACCGGTAGACCAGAATCAACCTGGTACAGTGCTCTAGCTGCCCCACCGTAAACAGCGGCCTCAACTTCTGTATATTGAGCATCTACGGCTGCAATTCCTGTGACGTTCATGACACAGCTACCCCCGACGCGTTTCGACAATCGAGGTACGAATTCGAGTGTTGATGGATGTCTTCCAAGTAGCACGAGACCTGCCCCTGAGCTGGAAACTATGCGGGATGCGGCTGAGACTACATTGTCACCAGAAAACCGAGCGAGCGAAGAATCTTCGACCGTATAGACCTTAGTGGCACCGAGTACTGTAACGGCATCAACAGCCGATGCGTTATCCGTACCAATGAGTCCGCATTCCACAGTGCTACCCGTTTGTTTGGATACATTGAGCGCAAAACCCAGAGCTTCTTTGGTGCCGATATCAATTTCCAAAGTCTCGTTAATATGTGCCAGCACAAGAATAGGATCAGCCATTTATAGCACCTCGCTCGCGAAGGATCTGGAGTAGCTGTGATGCCTTCTCTTTCGGGTCACCCCCTTCAATTATCTCGCAGTTGCCTTGCACTAATGGGACTGTGA
>DEAP01000064.1:4386-5362 GCA_002348225.1 Dehalococcoidia bacterium UBA2979 | reverse complement strand
TATTTTCTCTTCTATCGTCTCACTGTCTTGATACATAAGTCGGATATCGGCGCTATCGGCTTCGAGCGACTCAACGACCTTAGTAGCTAAATCGGTCATCCCTCTCCCACCTTCAGCGAAGCCCTTTGCTTCAACAGCCGCTGCTGCTCCGGCCTCAATGGCCGCATCTTGCAAGACTCTGATTTCCTCTGCAGTGTCCTCTGGGAATCTGTTTATTGCTACCACAACAGGTAAGCCATATCGACGAACAGTAGCGACAGCATATTTGAGATTGGAGGCACCAGCACTTACGGCTTCGATGTTGGGAGTCGTAAGCTCTTTTTGTTTTACTCCACCGTGCCATTTCAATCCTTTGATTGTTGCAACCAGGACAGCCGCACTTGGTTCTGCCCCACCTTGTCGGACCTTGATGTCCATGAATTTTTCGAATCCTAGATCTGCCCCAAACCCGGCCTCGGTGACTGCGATCTCTGAGGTTTGTAACGCTAGTCGATCAGCGACGATTGACGAGCATCCGTGAGCGATGTTGCCGAATGGGCCTGCGTGACATATGACGGGATTACCCTCTTGTGTTTGGACCAGATTTGGCTTGAGCACATCCTTTAATAGAACCATCATCGATCCTACAGCCGACACGTCACTGGCAGTTACGGGAGTATTTGTGGTCGTCCAACCAACTACTATAGATTCGAGTCTTTGACGTAGATCCTTGTAATCTTGGGCGAGCGCCACTATTGCCATTATTTCGGAGGCAGCTGAGATGTCATATCCAGTTTGTCTGGTTGGTCCGTCAGCTGTTTTCCCGATCCCAACGATTATGTTGCGAAGAGACCTGTCTTCGGCATCAGTCACTCGGCGCCATGATATGCCCTCAGGGTGAAAGTTCTCTATCACCTGGTTTTTGACAGAATTTTCAGTCATAGCCGCGAGAAAGTTATGAGCGGACTGAATGGCATGAAAATCACCGGTGAAATGT
>DEAP01000064.1:0-4082 GCA_002348225.1 Dehalococcoidia bacterium UBA2979 | reverse complement strand
GCATGAAAATCACCGGTGAAATGTAGATTTATGTCAGTAGCGGGTTCCGCTGTAGCTGCACCTCCACCGGTACCACCCCCCTTGCGACCAAACAGTGGACCCAGTGAGGGCTGTCTGATCACAGCTACCGCGTCTTTACCAATTAAATTCAAGCCATCAGTTAGTCCAAGAGTCGTGGTTGTCTTTCCTTCTCCGGCGGGAGTTGGGGTGATAGCAGTTACCACGACGAGTTTACCCTTTTGCTTTTTAGTGTCAGGGAAAAGAGAAAGCGGCACCTTAACTTTGTCCGTCCCATAGGGTTCGACATCGACCCAATTTAGCCCAATTTTGGCAACCACCTGTTGAATTGGTAACAAAAGAGGTCCCCTTTCTCAATAGACAAACCCAAGTATCGCATCAAGATACTGTGGTGTCATCCGGTGAGACGGTTAGAGTTGTTTGTATCGTGAATCATTAGTAGTGTAAGCACTCACGTTTTGAGATGATTGAATTAGTCCCGAGGTCGAAAATGTCGGATACCTATACCCTTGAACTGCGCTCAGCTTTCGGCAAGAAAGTTAGTAGACTCCGGAGTGAAGGACTCCTCCCGGCGAATTTGTACGGACGAGGTATTGAGTCAGCCGCCGTACAACTCCCCTATACTGATGGCCGCGATCTTCTCAATTCTTACGGTAAGAACAATCTGTTTCAAGTTCAGATATTAGGAGAGTCTGAAGCGCGACCGGTAATTGTACGTGACGTGTCCATTCACCCAGTCTCTCGGAAAATACTGCATATCGACTTTTTCCAGGTTGACCTCACAAGAACAGTGCAAGCAGATGTGCCGCTGTTGCTCACGGGTACTGCGCCCGGCGTATCGATGTATGGGGGTGTTCTCGTACAGGCAAATGACCGACTACTAATCGAAGCTCTGCCTGCTGATCTTCCGGAGTCACTCGAGGTCGACATTTCTGGATTGGACGAATTGGGGTCTCAGCTATTTGTCAGCGAAGTGAAGGTCCCAAGTGGTGTGACCGTGCTTACAGACTTGGAAATGTTAGTCGCTGCCGTGCAGCAACCGCGAGTCAATGTCGAACGTGACGATGAGTTGGCTGAGGGTGAAGAAGATTCAGCGGATGAAGAGACACAAACTGACAGCGGTGAGGAAGAATCTGAAGATTAACTCTTCCGATCTGCTCACGAGTAGTTGACGTATCCCTCCGGAACTCTTCTAATAGAATTAGATGGTGGGGACAAAGGAACTTAAATGTCCCGTCAACTATTCCGATGGATTTACCTAGGATTCAACTTAAAACGTTGGGTGGTGCTGTTTCTGGTCGCCGCGGGGATAGCTGGTCTTGGCATAGCTTATCTCCTCCGAGCCGCATATCTTGCTATTTCATTTCCCGATGAAATATATTGGGTTACCTTGCAGTTTATTCCTCGATGGTTACGTGGACTACTCTTCCTGTTAACAGCGGTATCTCTTGCAGGTCTTTCCGGTTGGAAACTCAGGACTTGGGTGGTCCACGTGGCCGGCCGAGAACCAACTGACCAGATCGACGTAATTTCAACCGCCTACAGAAATCTCCGTCTTTCGAGAGGCCCGAATGTTGTTGTTATCGGCGGTGGGACCGGACTGGCTAACATACTGCGATCACTAAAAGAGATCACCGCAAATATTTCCGCGATTGTGACAGTAGCCGACGATGGGGGATCATCTGGACGGTTGAGGAGAGACTTGGGGGTCATTCCTCCTGGTGATATCAGGAACTGTATCGCAGCTTTGGCCGAGGATGAGTCGCTAGTCACTCAATTGTTCCGCTACAGGTTCGAACACATTGAAGGGAATTCGATCTCTGGACATTCCTTTGGAAATCTTTTTCTCACAGCCATGGCGGAGGTCAGCGGTGGTATGGAGGCAGCCATCGATGAGACTTGTAGAGTTTTGCAAGTGAATGGGCGAATAATTCCGGCATCTCTTGATGATGTGACTTTGGTTGGAATGTTTGATGGTGACATTGAGATACGGGGTGAATCAGAGATATCCAATCAAGGATACCCTCCTAAGTGGGTGAGCCTTTCTCCTGACACAATCGAGGCGAATCCCAAAGCACTTAGAGCCATCTCTGAGGCAGATCTGATCCTTATCGGACCAGGTAGTTTGTATACTTCCATTATTCCAAACATTCTCGTACCTGGGATCAGTGAAGCAATCGAAGCAAGCTCTGCTCCTAGAGTTTTTGTAGTTAATGTAGCGACCCAGTATGGAGAGACCAATGGATATTCTGCTGCTCGTCATTACGAAGTATTACGTTCACATGCTAGTTGCGAAGAATTGGCAACGGTAGTACTCGCAAATTGCAATTTAAGCTCAGAATCATTCCCGGCCGAATGGCGCTCGCAACCCGTACTAGCTGATGCAGAGGCGGACTATGGCTCTGCCAAATTGATCAGGAGCAATCTTGTTGACGAAACTAGACGTTATCGGCACGATGGCGCGAAGGTCCTGAAGTCGGCAATGCAAATTTTCTTGAAGAACCAATAGTTATTATGAAACATCAGGGGAGTAGGTACCGAGCACACTACCAATAAAGTGCTGCATGCCGTTTGCGAAATCCTCGGCAGCCATCATTTTTTTGCCTTCAAGTTGAACGTCTAGCAACTGAACAGGCGAACCACCAGTAGCCACTGCAATTGATCCGGTCTGTGTTCGGTAGACTAAGCCAGGAGAGAGCGAATCGACGTTTTCATTGTCGATTTGGATAGAACGGTGCAGTCGGAGCCGCTTCTGATTAAAAAACGTGTAGGCCGTCGGCCATGGAGAATACGCTCGAACCACTCTTTCGATAACGCTTCCGTCATGGTTCCAATTGATCTCGGCATCTTTGGCTTGCACTTTTGGGGCGTAGGTTGCGCTGGGTTCGTGTTGCTGCGTGGCGACTAGGTCGCCGTTCAGCCATTTGGCAAGATTTTCCTTTAGTAATTGTGTGCCTATATCCGAAAGTTTATCTGACAATGAACCAGTAGTGTCTTCTGCCTGAATATCAACACTTAATTGAGCCAGTATGGGGCCAGCATCTAACTCGAATTGTATCTCCATTAAGGTTACACCAGTCGCGGAATCGCCAGCTAAAATCGCCTCACTGATTGGGGAGGCTCCTCTATGTCTGGGAAGTAGGGAGGCATGAATATTGATAAGTTTATACCCGAAGTAATCGCAAAGTTTTCGCGGGAAAATATGTCCTGCAGCTACCACAATTCCTCGGTCTATCCCTGCTTTTGCGAATTCAGTAATGAATGAATCATCGATCTGATGTGGTTGCGCTATATTAGTGATTCCGAGCTCAAGAGCAGTCGCTTTGACGGGATTGAATATGACTCGTTGTCCGCGTCCAGATTGGCGATCGGGTTGTGTGACGACCATTTTGACGTCAACTAATTCCGATTCCGCGAGAGCCACTAATGGCCGCACTGAGAATTCAGGTGTCCCAAAAAAGGCGATAGGCACGGGCGAAATCGAGGACATATGCTTAATTCTAGGGTCCGTTCAATTCGGCTAGCCAGCGGCAACGCTCCAAGCCGAAATTACAAGGAAGATGACTACACTAACAATGGTCAGGCGGTGTAGGGATCGCGCGACCCCACGCCTTGTTCGAAATGAATAGTCTTGTCCACCTAAAGCAGCTCCGAAACCTGTACCCCTGACTTGCATGAGCACCAATACAACTAAGACTATGCCTATGATAATTTGGGCGATCGCGAGTATGTTTTTCAAATCCATAATCAAATACTAAAGGATTCCTCTGAGAGTGGGTAGGCTCGACGTCACGACTAATTTGAATCAAGAATTTCTTTGAGGAGTTCTCTTACTGTATTTGCATCCGCCGTTCCCTTGGTGGCTCGCATGACCTGACCCAACAGGAACCCAATGGCAGATTCTTTACCTCCGACATAATCCTCTACGGCTTTTGGATTCTGATCTATGACCTCTTTGGCAACTGACCTTATTGCATCGAGGTCAGTTGTTTTCCGCAGTCCGAGTTTGTCTACTAAAGCTTCTGGGTCATCACCACTTTCGAACATTTCGGCGAGGATATCTC
>DEAP01000078.1 GCA_002348225.1 Dehalococcoidia bacterium UBA2979 | reverse complement strand
GTGGCGGGGGTCGGCATTGCTGGAGCCGAACTTAATGGATTAACCCGCATGGTATCGGCTCTTGGTCGTCTCGCATTGGAAAGGGATATGACGCTGGCCGAGATCAACCCGATAGGCCGACTGTCGGATGGCCGGATTATCGCACTGGATTGTCATCTTGATTTGGAACAGGAAGCTACGCGGAATCACATAGATATATTGGATAGACTGAATATAGGTCCTGATGAGAAGCGACAGGCACGGCCACCCACAGATTTTGAGCAGGCAGCGGCAATAGTAGACTCTGCGGATCCTCGCGGTGTAGCAGGAAACTTGACGGAATTTGAAGGGAATCTTGGGCTGATAATTGGCGCAGGAGGCGGATCACTCACCTTATTTGATGCGGTCCGTGATGCTGGCGGCAGCCCAGCGAATTACTGTGAAATAGGTGGGAATCCATCGGTTTCAAAAGCAGCAGCCCTTACTAAGCTGATATGCGAACAGCCGGGGATTGAAAAGATCGCCGTCATGATGAATGTAGTCTCGAATACTAGGGTAGATATTGTTGCCCGTGGAGTAGTGAAGGGCTGTATACAAGCGGGTTACGAGCCATCGGAGAAGATAGCACTGTTCCGAATACCAGGATCATGGGAAGAGGAAGGTTTCGCGATACTCGACAAATATGGAGTTGAATATGTCGATCGCTCCGTTAGCATGGATGAGGCAGCAGCTCGAGCTGTTAGTGCCCTCAGCTGACACCTCCAGGTTACGGACAGCGTAATGACACCAATTCGTACAACCATGGTGGGATCATGGCCTATCCCGTTCGGACAGAGACTCAAATTGAAGGAATATTATGCTGACTTAGTTACAGATGAAGAGGCGTATTCGGTTCTTCAGGCAGCTGCAAGAATTGCGATGGACGAGCAAATTGCATGTGGAGTAGATCAATTTATGGGTGGCGAGACATTCGCGCCCGATTTCTTTCATCACACTCCACCACGACTAGCTGGACTAGAAACTCTTCAGAGGCGCGATACCAGCAAAGGACATGAGGGTGTTGGCCGATACCGTGTAGTAGGTAACTTATCAGCTCCCCGTGGGACGGGACATTCTCTAGCATTTCAACGAGAAAAAACGATCGAGCCTAGACTTAGTAAAGTGGCAATACCATCACCATTGACCATAGCGGGGGGCTTTCTGAATGACTCTGAAATAGAGCATATATCCGATATGAGTGAAATCATCACTGACGAAATCGTCAGTATGTCACAGTCTGGTGCTGAAGAAATTCAATTAGATGCACCGAGTGAAGCCGTTGCCATGATTTCCGGCACCCGCTCCGTGGATGACTTGATTCCTCTGATTGCCGATCCATTTTCTGGCATCGATACGAAAGATGTTGGACGTAAAATAATAAGGACAGTTCATTTTTGCCTCGGTGATATTTCTCGTAAAACTGCGACAGAGGACCAAAATTTACGAAATCTGATCCCCCTCGTGCAGGCCTTAGAGGGCAAAATCGACAGGGTACATTTTGAATGTTCGTATGCTGGGCAATGGGCTGAGCGTGAGGTCCTCGGTGACATCCCAGATAGCATCGAGGTGATCGCAGGAATCGCCGATGTTAAAAACACAGCTCCTTCGGCCACGGTCGAAGATTTGTCTGAGAAAATCAGTTTGCTGTTGAAGGTAATACCAGCCGACCGTTTACTGGTGTCTACATCATGCGGCTGCGGTCGCGTACCCCATGATGAAGCGATTCGCCTCGTACGTAATCTTGTTAAAGCTGCATCGCAGCATTAACTTTTTTAGTAGTGCTTATTGATATTCGATCGATGGCAGATATACTCAGGCTATGGCTGTTGTATGTGTTATTCCCGGTGACGATGCTGCTCCAGAAGCTATGAACGCTGCTGTGCAGGTCCTTAATGAACTCACTCCTGAGATCGATCTTGTCGAACTCCCGATGGACGAAGGGTCCGGTGGTAGTCTGAGCGACGAGTCCAAGAATACGATCGATGGAGCAGACGCGACCTTGTTTGGAGCAACTTCAATACGAAATGGTGCTATCGCATATCTACGCTGGGGTAAGAAGACTTACGCAAATATTCGACCGATCACATATATGTCAGGTGCGAAGTCGCCATTGTCGAACCCTAACGATATTGATTTTGTCATAGTGCGCGAGAACACTGAAGATCTATATGTCGCTATCGAGGGAGATCTAGAGACGATTCGACCGTTGCAACTGCAACCCTACAGAGGATCGGGTATACCCGAATCTGGCGACGGAAAATTCGCAGTGAAGGTGATAACCGAAGAGGCCACTAGCCGTATCGCCCACTATGCGTTTAGTTTTGCTCGTGAGAGAAAACAAGATGGCTACCCTGGTCGTGTCACGATGTCCTGCAAATACAATACACTTCCGACGTCTGATGGCTTTTTCAGGCAGATAGTTCAGGGCGTTGCCAAAGAATATCCGGACATCGAGTATAGGGACTTTATTATTGACGATTTTGCTAGACGGATAGTTGTGGAGCCGCAGGAGTTAGACGTAGTGTTGCTCCCGAACATGTATGGCGACATATTATCTGACGAAGCATCTGGACTGATAGGAGGGTTGGGTATTCCGCCATCAGGGTGTTACGGAGATGATTATGCCTATTTCGAGCCGATTCACGGATCCGCACCGGATATTCAAGGGCTTGGGGTGATAAATCCGACTGCAACAATGCTGTCGGCAACGATGATGCTGGCCTATCTAAGATTCACTGAACAGGCGAACCATTTGCAGGCCGCTATTCGAAACGTGTATCAAGAGCAATTGCATCTGACACGAGATCAAGGTGGTACAGCATCCACCGGGGAGTTTACATCCGAAGTATTACGGAAACTTGCAGAGTTCAGTTAGTGTTTAATTATCTATCTGCGAGTTCGACATAATCCCTCGGTTCTGGACCCGTGTAAAGCGTCAAAGGACGCAGTAGGATGTTGTTTTCGAATTGTTCGATGACCTGTACGCACCACCCTGGTGTCCGTCCTACCGAGAATATTGGCACAAAAAAATCTTCGGAAATACCGTGGAGGTAATATACAACTCCAGCGTAGAAGTCTACGTTAACGTTAACTCCCAATCTTGAGTATGGCGACATCGCCTCTACCACTGCCTGAAGAATTTGATACCACTTTGGTTGTCCCATTTCCTCAGAAAGTTTCCGGACACCTTCCCGCATATGACGAGCTCTGGGGTCCTCAGCTCGATACACACGATGACCAAATCCCATGACAGGTTTTCGATCTTTTCGTAGTTGTTTGACATAGTCAGCAGCCTTTTCGGGTTCGCCGATATCAAGGGCCATTTGCATCACGTTCTCAGCAGCTCCCCCATGGGCCGGTCCCGACAAGGCCGCGACTGCTGCCACGACTGAGGCATGTAAATTGGCGTCTGTTCCTGCTACCACACGTGCTGTGAAGGAAGAAGCATTTGTCCCATGTTCTGCGTGTAATATCAGGTCGGTATCCATCAATTTTGCCGAGTCTTCAGAAGGAATCTCTCCTGTCATCATGTATAAAAAATTTGCCGCGTGGCCTAATTCGAAATTAGGTTCAATTACGGGTTTGCCTGATCGGAGGTGATAGTGAGCGGCGACAATCATCGGCACCTGACTTGTTAGACGTATCGTTTTACTGATGTTGGCCTCGCGACTGTTATCAGTCACGTCCGGATCAGTGGCTGATAATGCCGAAACAGCTGTTCGCAGGACATCCATTGGGTGTGCATCCTTTACCGAGTCTATGATCCCGTAGATAAGTTCTGGTAATGTACGCTGGAGTTTGAGTTGGCTTGCGAAAGATTCAAGCTCATTCCCGGTGGGCAGTTCACCATAAATCAGTAGATACGCGACCTCTTCAAATGTAGAACGGGTTGCGAGATCGTGGATAGAGTAACCTCGATACCAGAGGCTACCAGCTTTCCCGTCGATGTCACAGACCTCTGAACGCTCGAAGTAGACACCTTGTAGTCCTCGGTTTATCTGCGGACCTTCTGTTTCAGTTGTTTGCTCGGCCATATATAATTCCTCATTAGATTTGAATCACTTGGACGTATAAGTCTACTCGCCTAAGTGGGCATTGGACAGCAACATATTCTCGATATGGAGCCACGTATGAACTTATGGAAGACCGAATTGTTATATGTGTTCCGAAGTTGGCGTGGCTGGACATTGGTCGGAGTGTTTTTGCTTGCCGCAATATTATCGATCTCCCTTGGGCTGCTCATACATAGACAGCCAGATTCGGTATTTTCGTACGATGAATCCTTAGATTGGTACGCGGCGTTTTCCTGGCCGGCTATGTTGATACTCTTGGGAATAGCTGCGGCAGGCTTGGCTTTCGATAGTAATAGAGAACTTTCTATTTTTCTGCGGCTACGGTTTAGTCTCCTCGCGATTTTACGTGTCAAAGTTTTGGTCTACTTTGCGTTAGGTACCTTGCTTTGGCTTATTGGTTTTCTGTTGACTTTTATCGCGGGAGTTTTTCTTTTTGACTCGACTGATCCTATTTTGATTCAGTGGACCCTGTGGGGTCTGCTGTTCGTGGTCACTAATTTTGTATTTTCGATAGCTGTTATTACGTTTACGGGCGCAGTGTTCAAAGGTGCGGTTGCGTCTGTGTTGGTTGCTTTGGCGGTGCTGCTTGGTATTCCCTTAATCGCAGGTCTCTTGATTTTTCTCGAATTACTTATTCGAGATCTCACTGATCTGCCCCTAGTGGAATGGGAAGAAGTATCGTATGTAGCGAGGACTCTTCTTTGGTGGCCAGCGGGGACGTACGATGGGACCCTGTTTTTAGGGGTAACCAAGGCTGAAGCCTCTGCCAGACATGTCATTGTTCTTGGAAACTATGTCGAATTGGACACGTGGTACCGCATTAAGCCTCTAATAACCTCAGTACTGTCCACGCCAGCACTTATTGCATATGCGTGGCACCGGTACAGTCGGAGAGAAATCTAATCCGGTTAGTCTTCCTCGAGTGTGGAAGTATCACCTTCATCGAGACCCAGCTCGCGGGCTTTAAGCAGTCTACGCATAATTTTTCCTGATCGGGTTTTCGGGAGGATATCTATCACATCAATTTCTCTCGGTGCTACGGCAGGACCCAATCTTGTACGGCAGTGCTGATTGAGCTCTCTCATCAACTCTGACGACTCTTCATATCCATCGTTCAGAGTGACAAACGCCTTGACTACCTCCATCGCGACATCATGTGGCTTGCCTATAACGCCAGCTTCAGCAACAGCTTCGTGTTCAATCAGAGTACTTTCAACTTCGAACGGCGATACCAAATGCCCTGAGGTGTTAATGACGTCGTCGTCTCGCCCCAAGAACCAGATGTATCCATCCTCGTCTTTTTTCGCTCTATCTCCGGTGTAGTACCAGCTGTTGATGAATCGTGAGTCATAACGCTCTTGATCATTCCAGTAAGTCCGGAATTGTGAGGGCCACCCAGGCTCGACTACCAGTGCCCCTTCCACGTCTGGTTCAGCGATTTCATTTCCTTCATCATCCACTATGGTGACATTAACCCCGGGGAATGGTCTGCCCATTGAGCCCGGTCTGATGGGCATCGAAGGATAATTTGCACACATTATGGCTCCGGTTTCGGTTTGCCACCAGTTGTCGTGGATAGGGAGATCAAACGCTTCGATACCCCATACGACTCCCTCTGGATTGAGAGGTTCTCCCACAGACATCACATACCTCAGCGAAGACAGATCGTGTTCTCTCGCTACCTTAGATCCTGATCGCATCAACAGCCTGATGGCAGTGGGCGCCGTGTACCAGACAGTGACCTTATGGTCCTGAATTACCTGATACCAGCGTTTCGCCGCATAACCACCTTCGTCGATCACGGAGGTGACTCCGTTCGAGAACGGCGCAAACATACCGTATGATGTCCCGGTGACCCATCCAGGATCAGCCGTACACCAGTAGATGTCATTGTCGTTGAAATCCAGTACATATTTACCAGTGGCGTACTGGCTGACTATTGCACTGTGAACGTGTGCTGCACCTTTTGGTAGTCCTGTTGTACCCGAAGTAAAATGCATAACCGACCAATCCTCGGCTCCAGTAGGTTCGATTTCGAATTCCTCAGAGGCAGGGTCGACTATTTCCGAGTATGAGATATCCGAATCATTTACATCAGCTCCTTCACGATGGTGAATCACTATTACTCTCTTGAGTGAAGGTAATTGGTCACGAATTTCATTAATTTTGGGCAGGAGTTTTGGTGTGGTGATTACCGTTGATCCGTCAGCACGGGCAATCCGCTCCTTGATCGGTTCCGGTCCAAAGGCAGAAAACAGAGGTGCCATTATGGCCCCAATTTTTAGAATTCCAAAACATGAGAAGTATAGTTCAGGGATTCGATCAGCGAGCAAGAATACTCTCTCTCCTTTTTCAATTCCGATCCCTTTCAGTGCATTTGCCACTTTGTTGGTTTGCACTTTCATGTCAGCGTAGGTATACGTTTCTATTTCATCTGTAGCACTTTGCCAAATAATTGCAGTCTTGTCCGCTCGATCACCGTTCGCATGTCGATCCACACATTCGTAAGCCTTATTGATTAATCCGTTTGGGGTGTCTAGCTCGTCCCATACATCGTCCCAATTCCAGGATTCGCGCATTGCAGCCCAGTCAGGTATCTGTGGTGATGCCTTAAGCTCGCTATTATTCTTAGGAATCTCTGGATAGCCTTCTATCATTAATATTCTCCCCACCTCGACTGGATGCGAATTCCGCATACTACATGTCCCGAGTATAGCGCGTCATAGGTATGGAATTGAAGTCTCAAATTAGCTCGATAATGACTTAGCTACCGTAAATGTATTCGCGATTGAGTTGACCATCATTTCGTTTAGTTGATCTTCAGGAAGGCCATTATTTCGAAGCCACGCTACTTCGAATGCAGGTACCAGTGTCCAGACATCAAGATTTGCCTCGTCCTTCCAGGTTCCCCAGAACCCTGCCGGTGTTGCATCATGTCCGAGCGCGACCTTATCTGCGAAACCGTCTGAAGCAAGCTCAAGCGCTATGCGACTTCTATTTGCGACATATTGCTCTTCTGTCGAAAAAAAACGATCCAGCCCGACGACTGCTCCTCTTTGAGCTATGGATTTGAGATAGATCATGTCTGAGGTGTCGTTGGAATGTCCAATAGTCACCGCCCCAAGATCGAGACCCTCATCGTCAAAAATATCCAGCAGAGGTGTGCCCAATTCATCAGTGGCTTTTGTATGACATGAGATCGGGACACCTGTCCGTTTCGCGGCACGGGCAGCAGCACGAGCAGTTTTTTCAAGGTGAATCCGGGGCGCCCCTGGACCATCTGCCTGATGAGCTTCGATATCCCACGCCAATTTAATTATTCCTGCTTTGATATTTGATCCGGCAATGCCTGAAATGATCTCAGCAGCAAAGTGCTCTGCAATTTCATCGATGTCCCACCCGAAGAAAATAGGAGGTACCCACCTATAAACACCGGTCGCACATATTACGTTGACGTTATGTTCAGAATGTCGAGCAGCCACCTCCTCAAACAGCCAAGCTTGCCTACCCAAATCGAAAGGGGTGAGATCGATCAGAGATCGGACACCGTATTGATGGGCTCTCTTCAGAGCCTCTACACAGCGATCAACCATTTCTTGACGTCTGCCTGGAACATCAAGTAGTCCTGGCAAATTCTCCATTCCTGCTGCTCCGTTGGTGAGGTGCTCATGGGAAAGTGTCCATCCGAGATCACCAACATCTACTCCTCCCGCTATGGTGTTAATCATGGTGATAAATCTCCTTCTTCCTGGTATGCCGTTAATCCCAGTGCTACCAACACTGCAGCCCTCGCCCACTGCGATATCTTGTTCGGGTCCACCGCGACATCTACCGTGTCTTGCGGCGAATGGAAGTAATGATGTCCTCCGCGGAAGGAGATAAAATCACCTCCTCGTGATTCGATGTCTCGAGCTTCTCCGTTGCCTGGAGTCCCTACCAGTTCGGGAAGGTAGTACTCCGGGCGGATTCCCGATTGATTTAAAGCATCTTCTCCAAGCTCATGCAATAGGTTGGAGCTAGCAGAGAATCGGGGACCAATTGCAGAAGTTTCTTCTACCTCCGGGCCTCTCATAATGTCGGTATGCTTAGCTCCAATTGATGCCCCGAGATGAAGCCAAGTGCTTGCGGGGTATCGCATACGGGATTCGGTACCCTTGGGAATATCCCGTAGATGATGCAAAAGGCCCTGGTGCCCGAGTTCGTGGCCTCCCGTAGCTGAGAAATGAATGGAAACCGGTCTTGTGTCCCATTTCGCCATTGCTTCAGCAATCGCTAGCCAACAAGCTATACCTCCGCCTCGCTCTGCCGCACACGTGAACCAGCCGGATTTAGGTGTCATGATTCCT
>DEAP01000022.1 GCA_002348225.1 Dehalococcoidia bacterium UBA2979 | reverse complement strand
GAAGCGAGTTTGCTGGCTCGTGGTCAAGTTGACAACATAGCGATTGCGGTTGGCCGATCGCAGTTCCATATCCTAGATAGTCATTTGGAGGGTGAAAAGTGGCAAGCTCGAGTATTTGGAATTGGTGGCCTAGATTATGTGCTTGAACGTTCCGAGAATTTCCAAGATTGGATTCCGGTTATCAACGGTGTTCGAACAGAAGGTTTTTATCTGCGATTAACCGACGACTCAGCACTGGAAAGTGGAGCTTTTTATCGCCTAAGTCGATGAAGAAGCCAATTAGGCGATTAGGATTTACGTTAATAGAGCTGTTAGTTGTAATTGCCATTGTGTCGATTTTGGCGAGTTTGCTGCTGCCAGCTTTGACAGCGGCGAAGAGAAAGGCGCACGATACGACTTGTAGTGGGAATCTTCGACAGCTTGGACTCGCGGGGCAGATGTACTGGGGCGACAACGATAATCGAACCTTTGCCTATAGGATCGGAGCCGAGGACGGTGGCGATCGGTTTTGGTTTGGTTGGCTCGAGCGCGGTGGGGAAGGGTATCGGCGTTTTGATATGGATAAGGGGGCTTTGCATCCCTACCTAGGCGCCGGTGGAGTAGAGACTTGCCCATCCCTTGCCTATTTAGATGCCCGGTTTAAGTTAAAAGCCACCGGCACAGCATTTGGCTACGGCTATAATCTACACTTGTCGGATGGACTTGGTGGGGCGGGCATTCAAGTCGATAGATTGGCGAGGCCGGGCAACACAGTCTTTCTTGCAGACGCGGCCCAGGTGAATACTTTCCAGACGCCGGCTTCAATGGAGAATCCGATGCTTGAAGAGTTCTACTATGTAAACGACCGTGAGAGGACGGCCCACTTTCGGCATAGCAGAAAAGCATTGGCTGTCTATTGTGATGGTAGCGTGAGTAGAGTTGGTTTTGAACAGGGTAGCATTGACGACCGCATGCCGGACCAATGCGTCGGGCGTCTACCGCAAGCTATGCTTAGCTTAAGTATTGAGCCTTAGTTGTTATTTGCTTCAGGCTCGTTCTCGCTGTATTCCTCAATATTCTCAGACACAGGAGGTGCAGGAGGTTCAACCACACGGGTGACTTTAACATTCTCGGGGCGGATGCCTTTAATGATGGTCCCCTCAGGAACCATCACTCGAACTTGTTTGTTGGTTGCGTTAATTTCGGTAGGGATGTCGGCAGGGTCTAGCACAACCTTGACGACGCCTGGACTAGTCAAATCAGGAGCCGGATCAGCATCGGAAGCAAGAGTGAGAGTGACTTGCGGTGGTTCGAGAATGTACTGGGTAGGGTCATCTGGTAGCTTTAGCACTTGAATGTCTCGCGTCTGAATGATGTTTATACGATTGGTCGAGGTAGGGGTGTTGACGAGTGGGATGATGGTCGTATTATCTACCCGCTGTTCTGTAAGTGTTTGATCCTTGAACCTGTCCGGATTGTTTCTGGTCTGAAATGTGTTTATAGTAAACCATGTTAATACAGCCAAAAGAAGGGAAGTGATTTTCCAACCAAAATTGCGTGTAAAAAGATCGTGCCAGCCCATTTCAATGGTGGGTTACTTTTGTTTCAAGTGAGGGGGGATCGGTCTTCGGTTTAAGCGACTTTAGCCAGCCTGTGATGCTTCGATTGCGAATTGGAGCAACAAAAACGGAATTGAGGGTGGCTCGTAGCTTAGCCAATGTAATATTGCGAACCAATTGGCCTTTGTGGGCAGTAGAGATTGCTCCTGTCTCCTCTGACACGACAATAACAAGCGAGTCGGATTCCTCGCTCATTCCAATCGCCGCGCGGTGGCGGGTACCGATGGTCTTACTGATATCCTGCCTTCTTGTGAGCGGAAAGATGCAGGCCGCGCTCAATATACGATCTTCGTTGATAATCACTCCACCATCGTGAATGGCATTATTAGGAAAAAAAATTGTCTCTATCATCTCTGGGGAGGCTTCGCAGTCCACAATGATCCCTGATTCGACCACATCTTGCAGGTGAGTGGACTGCTCGATGGCGATAAGTGCTCCGGTTCGCGCCTCACTGAGCCTGTCTACGGATTGAATAATGACTTCAATATTTTCCCGCTGTTCTCGAAGAGAGGCAAATAAGGTCAGGTTACCCAATCCTGCTAGCATTCTACGCAGTTCAGGTTGGAAAATTACCAGGACCGCCACAGCTGAAAATCCGAAGAACGATGTCAACAATGCTGATAGCACTGTCAGTTTGAGGGCGGCGCAAAGCAGTGTAGCTCCAATCATACCCAGTAGCGCTAATACCATTGGCCAGCCTCGCGTGCCTCGGAAAAACTTCAAAGTGAAATAGATGGCTACGGAAAGTATAGATATCTCTGCCACAGGGCGCCAATAGAGTCCTATGCCCTGCCAGATGTTTTCCAAGATATCCATGGTTAACTATTATCCGTCAGCGCCTCGGCTATCCGTATGGATTGCACTGTTTCGGCCACATCATGTACCCGCACGATGCTGGCTCCCTGAACCATCGACCATACAGCGCATGCTAGCGATGCGGGTAATCGATCGGATGTCGGAATGCTCAGTAGTTTTTCGATGAACGATTTTCGAGACACACCAACCATTATCGGACGCTCGACAACTCTAAACTTATTCAAACCTTTGAGCAACTGTATATTGTGATCGAGACTTTTCCCGAACCCAATTCCGGGATCAAGCACCACCTGTTCAGCACCAATCCCGTGTTCAGCTAGTTTTGCAATGCGTTGGTGAAAAAACGTTTCAATATCTTGCAGAACATTGTCGTACTGCGGATTCATCTGCATGGTTTGTGGTGTGCCTTGCATGTGCATACAGACATAACCGGCTTTTGCATCCTGGACAACTTGCCACATCTCTGGGGATACGCGATTAGCGGCTATGTCGTTGATAATAGATGCGCCGGCCTTGAGTGCAATCTGGGCCACTTCTGGTTTTTGCGTATCCACCGAGAGTAGGATTTTACTACGTTTGGCTAAGCGCTCCACGACTGGTATAACCCGCTGCAATTCCTCCTCTAGTGAAACAGGTTTTGAGCCTGGTCGACTGGATTCACCTCCGATATCTAGAATATCTGCACCCTCATCGGCCAGACGAAGAGCATGATCAACTGCTGAGTTTGTATCGGTAAACTGGCCGCCATCGGAGAACGAGTCGGGAGTAGTGTTGATAATCCCCATGACTAACATCGGTC
>DEAP01000027.1 GCA_002348225.1 Dehalococcoidia bacterium UBA2979 | reverse complement strand
AAGAATCCAAATCCAACAGTTACTACCCCGAGAGCAGCCTGTTGTTTTCTGCCGGCGAACCATCTTGTTATGAGCCAATTAAAAGGAAGGTCCATTAGCAGACTTCGGGTAGCTGATAGTAATGTCCACCCCAAAAAAACTTGGAATACCGTGTCTGCCTGGGCAGTGAATAAAAATGCGGACGCCGCCAAGATACTTCCAGCAAAGATCGATCTTCGGACACCCTTTCGGTCAAAGTACGAGCCAATAAATGGCGCCATGGCTGCGAACGTTATCTGTCCAACGGTGAAGGCCGCTACCACTGCAGTCCTTGTGCTTTGAAATTCGTCAGCGATTAGTGGTATATATACGGCCATAGTCCAAAACGTAGTACCGGCACCAACCATGTTCCCAAAAATACCGAGAACCACAATGACCCATCCATAGTGAAATGGTGCTTTATTGACGATGGTTCTCAAGGATCACTCCATTTACTTTTTGGTAGATTAGAGACATTAGCTAATACTAGGCTAAGTTTGATGAGACGGCGTTACCTTCAAGTTAACTCATGTAATTTAAAGGCTTAGGACACATGGTGTTAGGTTGATTTACCATGAGTGGAAATCGGGTCCGATTAACATGTGTGTGGGGGGATATATATGAAGGCGTCTGTTGGGTTGAACCGCTATGCGATTGAAGATTGGGAAGAAGCCACAGAATATGCTGTAGGTGCGGAAAAACTAGGTGTTGATTCGTTATGGAGCGCGGAAGCCTGGGCCCATGATGCGGCTACTCCTCTGGCATATCTCATAGCAAAAACCTCGACTCTGAAATTTGGTTCGGGAATCTTTCAGGTCGGTACCAGAACTCCATCTCTCGTTGCAATGACCGCTATGACTTTAGATTCGATGTCTGGAGGTCGATTTCTACTAGGACTTGGAACGAGTGGCCCGCAAGTAATTGAAGGTTGGCACGGTATCCGATTCAAAAAGCCTGTTTCTCATACTAAGGAAATAATTGAGGTTTGCAGGAGGATATTCAACGGTGAAACACTTGCGTATGAGGGCGAGTTTTGGGAGCTACCATTGTCCGTTGGACGCGGAGGTACTGGTCTAGGGAAAGCATTAAGATCCGGTGCTCCTGTGTGCCCAAATCTACCTATTTATGTGGCTTCACTTGGTCCGAAAAACTTATTTATGACCGGGGCATTTGCCGATGGCTGGCTCGGCACATCTTTTTTACCTGAAGCGGCTGAAACATTCTTGAAACCTATACGCGACGGTGCAGAGAGTGCTGGAAGATCAATCAGTGATATTGATATAGCAGTTGGCGGTACTGTGAGATTCACGGATGATATCGAGCAGGCCGCCGAGGAGCTTAAACCTTCAATGGCTTTTCAGATTGGTGCGATGGGTTCGAGGACTCAAAATTTTTATGCTGACGCATATCGCCGCCAAGGCTGGGCTGACGAGGTAACAAAAATTCAACGACTATGGATAGACGGGGAGCGCGATGCGGCTAGACGAGAAGTGCCAACCGAGATGGTTATCAATTCATCACTTATCGGATCTCCAACTGATATAGCAGAAAAATTGAGAGCATACAAAGATGCAGATGTTAATACCTTTCGTGTTGGTCCCTATGGAGACAGTATCGGGGAGCGGTTGGACACTCTAGCGGAGACGATGAAGATTCTGAGCGACCTTAATGCAGGGAGATGAATTGATTTTATGCGGATTCCTAAATTTGGTCTGAACAGAAACGACGCTAGTAGTGTGGCCACTTATGCAAAGGATGTCACAAGAGCTGAGTCGTGTGGCTGGGACGCAGCGTGGCTTCCGGATTCACAACTCAGAAGAAGGGATACCTATGTACTCCTTGCCGCGGCAGCAGAGGCCTCTAAAACCATCACAATCGGGCCACTACTGACAAATCCAATCACGAGACATCCTTCTGTTACGGCATCAAGTATCTCTACCGTTGCGGAACTCGCAGAAGGAAGAACTGTGCTTACATATGGAGCCGGTGATACTGCAGTCAGATTGGCCGGTCTTGAACCGGCACGGGTGACACAGCTACACGAAGCCGTCGAGTTGACAAAAAGCTTTCTTGATGGGAATTATGTGGAAGTGGGCGCTGACAGGCCTGCCAAGTTGCCTTTTGCACAGCCTGTTCCCGTCTGGGTTGCCGCTGGTGGTCCTCGAACGCTCAAGATGGCCGGTGCGGTGGCCGATGGGGTATTCATCAGAGTGGGAACCCATTCCAATAATATTTTGTCCTCGATCAAGATGATTTGGGAAGGGGCCGAGCAAGCAGGTCGAGACAGAAAAGACGTTAAATTAGGCATTATTTTTCATACCGTCCTTCATGACCACATCGAACAAGCTACCCTTATGGCTAAATCGATGGCTGCCGGCTATTTTGAATACTCTCCGGTGCTGTTTGAAAATCTAGGGTATGAATGGAATGGAGCTGACCCTGAGGAATTAAAAGCGAGTGAAGATGTCTGGCCGGATTTTCATCACTCGTCGGATCTGGTGGCCAGCGGGAATGTAGTGAATTTCATTAGCGCCGAACAGGCTAGGTCATTTGCACTTGTTGGTGGCAGTGATGACATTTTTTCTCAACTGATCAAGATCCTCTTCACCGCTGCAGCAAGTGGTATTGAATTCGACCATGTGGTTCTGCACCCAATTCCAAATCCCCCCACACCCGATGAGGGACCAGAGTCATACTTGGAACGAGTGCCTCGTGAAATACTTCCGGCCGTCCGCAAGGCTCTAAGTGAGTCCAAAGGCCCGAATATCAGTGTCTAGATGACCCCGTGTTGACGAAGCTCTTCGATTTGATCTCTATCGTATCCTAGACGGGTTAGCACAGCTTCTGTGTCGTTACTGTATTCTGGCGCAGGTCCCTGTACTCGCCCAGGGGTTTCGCTTAGAGCTATGGGTATTCCTACAGTTCTGTGATTTTCAAACTTTGAGTGCTCCAGATCAACCAGATAGCCGTTATCCCAGAACTGTGACTCGTTTGCGACACCTTCATAGTCAAGAACTGGCGCACAAGGTACGTCAGAGTCATTGAGACGTTGTAGGAGTGTCGACTCAGGTAGTTTTTTAAATGCTTTTCCTAGTTCAGCATGAAGCCAGTCTCTATTTTCATGACGGGCAAACGGGGATTCGCTTCTTTCATCAATCATAAGATCTTCTCGCTCAATCGCGATGCAGAGCGCCGGCCACCATTTTGGTGTCAGTATCCCTATCGTGAGCCATTTGTCGTCAGATGTCTGATAGGCCGCAAAGACGGGGTTGTTAAATCGATCAGGCTGGACGTTAGTGTGTAGATATGGCACGACCGACCCGGCCTGTAAGGTCATCATCGCCCCTATTTGCGAGCCATCTACCCGCTGACCTACGCCAAATCGCTCACGCGCCACCACCGCGAGCACTATTCCATAGGCAAAGATTATCCCGCCGACTTGATCAGCCAACCCCCAAGGACCTTGTACAGGTACGGAATCTATTCCACCTCCGAGTGACAACATCGCACCACTTAGTCCCTGCGCAACTATGTCAAAACAGGTTCTCTCGGCATATGGACCGACTGGACCGAAACCCGAGTTCTCGGCATATATGATCTGCGGATTCGTCGTTTTAAGAGCTTCGTATCCGACGCCTAACCTGTCCATTACGCCTGGCCGGAAATTCTCAGTGACAATATCTGCATCGGCAGCGAGCTGATGGATTAGCCGGATACCCTCGCTCGTTTTTAAGTCGACCGTCATGGAACGCTTTCCGCGATCGTGTGCTTCGAAGTAGCCACAGAAACCATCCGGACGGAGACCTAATGCTCTACCCGGATCACCATCACCAGGGCGTTCTATTTTTAATACATCGGCACCCATGTCGGATAGCATTACCGTCCCGGAGGGCCCGTTCTGGAACTGGGTGAAGTCCAGAACCTTCAGGCCTTTAAGTGGTCCCATAGGCTCGCTAAGATCGTTTCTCTCCTGTAAATTTGCCATCGTTCTAGCTCCCTCTTAAGCCTGATGGTAGCGCCCCGAGACCGAGGATTGTTGCTTTTGATTAAATTGGAGTACTCTTCATTGAAAATACTAGGAGAATTCAAATGCCAATTGACCCCAACAGAGATTCTTGGAAGCCAGGGGAACCATGGGAAAAAGCGCTGGATGAGATGGACTATATTCGGTCACTCGCCAAAGAGATGGGGGGCCCTGACCGGATCAAACGACAGCACGACGGTGATCGTTATACCATCAGAGAGCGGATCGAAAAATTCCTCGATCCAGAGAGTTTCTTTGAGGCTGGCCCAATGGTTGGTGCTGCCGAATATGACGCTGACGGCAATATGACAGAATTCCTGCCCGGAGCGTATGTACTGGGGATGGGAAAAATAAACGGTCGCAACGTTGCAATTGGTGGTGACGATTTTACGATCTCCGGCGGCAGCCCGCATAATGTTCACAAGGGAGCTTCCCAGTTTACTCAACGCTTGGCTCTGCAGTATGGAATCCCTTACGTACAGTTCATCGAAGGCGTTGGCCACTCGTCCAAGTCAGATGAGGCCGCCGGACATATGGGTTTACCAGGCGGGAACATCTGGTACAGACAACTGGAACTTTTGAGTAAAGTGCCTGTCGCGGCGGGTATTATGGGTTCGGTGGCGGGAGCTCCAGCGGCTTTCGGATTAATGTCCCACTTTACTGTCATGATTAAGGGTAAATCTCAGATATTCCCTTCGGGCCCCCCAGTTGTTCGTCGAGCTTTGGGTGAGGACCTCGATAAGGAGCAACTGGGAGGTGCAGCAGTTCATGTTCACACGAGTGGACAGATTGATAACGAGGCTGATTCAGAAGAAGAAGCCTTCGAGCAGATAAAATCCTTCTTGTCATACTTACCTGATACGACATCTGAGGTTGCTCCCCGAGTAGAAAATGATGACCCGGTAGATCGGCGACCCGAAGAACTCCTGACTATAATGCCCCAGGAAAGACGCCACCCGTACGATCCCCGTAAATTGATCAAACTAGTGGTCGATAATGGAGAATTTTTTGAAATGCGCCGATATTACGGTGGCTCTCTTATTACGGGTTTTGCCAGGCTAGGAGGGTACAGCGTTGGAGTGGTTGGAAACGATCCACTTGTACTTGCTGGGGCTATGAACGGCGATGCCGCTGATAAATATACCCACTTTGTTGATCTATGCGACACGTTCAACCTTCCTATGGTCATATTCTTGGATATGCCAGGCTTTATGCTCGGATCTGCTGCTGAAAAACAAGCAACTATGCGGCGAGGTGTCCGTGCTCTCATTGCCTCGCATGAAGCAAAGGTTCCTAAGGTTGAATTCAATGTCAGAAAGTCATACGGAGTTGCGGCAGATGCTCCAAATAGCTTAGGGGAACCGGACGGTTTGAATCTGCGATTCGGGTGGCCCGCAGGTGAGTGGGGAGGAATTCCGATAGAAGGTGGCGTAGCTGCGGCATACAGGCGAGAAATTGAATCCGCGCCCGATCCCGAAGCACACAGGACTATGATAGAAGAGAGACTTTTACGGTTGCGTAGTCCGATGCGGGCCGCACAGAAATTTGACGTTATCGATCTTATTGATCCTCGCGATACCCGAAAAATTGCCTGTCAGTTTGTGGAACTTGCTCAACCGCTCCTTCATAGAATTGCGGACCGACCGAAGAGAGCTGTTAGACCTTAAAAGATCGATCGAATTGTGATGTGCTCCGAGCGCCAAAGCGGTTAGAATTTGACTCGTGTTAGAGCCGCGACCATATAGGAACCTACATCTTTATAACACCTTGTCGGGTGAGGTGGAGGAATTCAGCCCTCTTTCTGAGCAAGAAGTGAAGCTCTATGTCTGTGGGATCACGCCCTATGAGGTTGGTCACCTGGGTCATGCGTTGACTGCGGTTGCTTTTGATGTTCTCAGGCGATGGTTGGATTTTAATGGTTACACGGTCCGGCACATTCAAAACATTACTGACGTTGATGATGATATGGTTCGCGTCTCCGAAGAACGAGATTTGTCAATCGCAGAGTTGACCGATATAAATCATCAAATCTATCTGGATGAGATGTCTTACCTTAATATTTTGCCGCCCGATTCTTATCCACGAGTTTCCGAAACGATTGACGAAATTATCCTTGGAGTCAATAAGCTTGTTGATACCGGATTTGCATACGAGAATTCTGGCTATGTTTTCTTTGATTCTACCCAGGATCAGTCTCTTGGAGCTTTAATAGGTTTGGATAATTCTCAGCTGGCTAGTTATGAATCGGACTCTATGCCTGCGGAGCCAGCTGAACTCAAAAGATCACCCCTTGATTTTTTGATTTGGCAGCCGTCATCGTTTCCCGGGGCGAAGTTTGAGTCTCCGTGGGGAGTCGGTCGACCGGGCTGGCATATCGAGTGCTCAATAATGGCGCAAACACATTTAGGTGACCAGCTAGACATACATGGTGGTGGCAAGGATCTTCGTTATCCGCACCATGCTTCAGAGATTGCCCAAAGTGAATCAATCACGAGCCGATCACCTTACGTGAGTTACTGGATGCACAATGGGACTATGCGACTTGACGGAGTAAAGATGTCCAAGTCGCTGGGAAATCTTGTTCGTGTGAGTGAGCTTGTCGACCAAGGATATTCTGGTAACGACATCCGTTTGGACCTCGCCAGGGTGCAGTATCGTGAAGATCGTGACTATGACAGTGACCGTCTTGCCGAGAATAGGGGACTTGCAGGAAGGCTTCAGCTAGCTGCAGCAAGTAATAACAATACGACGGCTGACATCCAAACTCTGCAAAGCTATCGAACGCGATTCCAAAACGCGATGGATAATGACTTGGATACCCCAGAGGCAATTGATGTCTTGGTAGAGCTGGCTGAAGCCATTATTGGTAACGATGTTGCGTCGGAGCATGGTAGTGGTGCGCTCACCGAAATGGCTTCCGTGCTTGGTTTGCACTTGAGGTCTTCAGGTGACTGAGATACATGGTCAGTCTAGAGGTAAAATCGAGACCCTCATTACTCGATATTTTCTTGCATGCGGATATGGTACCGCCGCCGATATAGCGTCCCATTTTGAAAAAAATGCTGTGATCTATGATACGAATCATCCGCCTATTCGTGGTGCCGGGAGCATTGGTGAATTTTGGTTGAATGTGCGGGAGCGATATGGCGAAGCCACGTGGCATGTTGATTCGATCATAGAGTCTGAAGATTCGGCCGCTATCGAATGGACCATGAAAGGTACCCTCGACAATAAGCAACTTGTGTACAGAGGTTCGGAGCATTACCGCGTCAGGAACGGACTAATTATAGAGATTCGGCAGTATTGGAACTGGAAGAGAAATGAGTTAACCTCGGGATTAATGGATTATCTTTACGACAACATATACGACATGGACAAAGATTAAGGGGATTGGATGCGCTATGAAGATTGCTAGAGTTCAAGCCAACGATCGGGAACTAACTGCCCGTGTTGACGGAGACAAATTAGTAGTACTTGAGGGAACACCAATTGTGCCTGGCCCTGAGACAGGCGAAGTTCTGGATATCGCGGCGGTCAAATTCCTAGTTCCTTCATCACCTTCGAAAATTGTGGCAATTGGTATCAACTATATGGATCATGCTGGCGACCGTACTGCTCCGACAGAACCTCAACCATTCCTTAAGACACCATCTTCACTTATAGGTCATCAGGACGAGATAGTGCTCCCAGCAGACTCGACCAATGTACATATGGAGGCGGAATTGGTCGCAGTGATGGGGAAGGCATGTTCAAAAGTTGCTCCTGAATCAGTACTCGACTATGTGGCGGGTTACACAGCTGGGAATGATGTCTCTGGGCGAGATTGGCAACAGGCAGACCTTCAATGGTGGAGAGCGAAATCGAGTGACACGTTTACCGCAGTTGGCCCATGGATGGAGACAGAGATTGATCCTTGGGATACCAGTATTGAAGGTCGGATAAGTGGGAAAACTCAGCAGGAATCAAATACTTCACTCCTGATTAATTCGGTGGCTGCTTGTATCTCACGTATTTCAAACTACATGTCTTTAGAACCAGGTGACCTAGTTTTCACTGGGACCCCAGGTACAACAGGCGAAATTTCCTCAGGTGATGTGTGTGAGGTAGAGGTCGGTGATGGAGATGTCAGGGTGCTTCTAAGTAATCCGGTGGTCCGCGCCTAGTAGAGTCATCCGGCTAGCCATATTTTTTGGCGTTCTATGCAATGTTTGCAAATGATCTTGTCCACTATTTTGGTGTCTCGGACTCGTACTACTTGGGCTCGTGCGTGCTTGAGACACTTACTACAGAAGTCGAGATAACACTGCTCACACCGATGAAGTCCCTCAGACTCACATTCTTCCGAGCCGCACAGCCCGGACCTATTTCTTAGAGCTTGTCTTTTGACCCAGGCTTTATGTGAATTCAGATCTTCGTATTTGGCTAGACACTTGGGTCTGCGACATACTTCTTGATAGTCTGACTCAAGGACTCCACAGCCAGAACAAAAGTATTTACCGCAATATACGCACTGGCCTGCGGCTAGGGCATTGCAGTGCCTTCTCGCAAAAAAGAGACCTTTTTTTGTGGTACAGAGCTGATTCATGTGTTTTCTTCTTGAGTGCCACACTAACTATAGATGCTTTCACGCCCGACATCTTATTATTTTTGAAAATACACTTCGTTGATTTGCTATCACTTTATATAGCACATCGAGTGGAAACTTCAGCAGCTTCATTAATATAAATATATATCCTTGATTAGAGATGAAGAAAGGTGAGTGAGTCAGCAGGATCATGAGTGCTTCGCTCCGGATATATGAATTACCTCCGTGATACCGAACTAGCCAGGAGTTGGTCTCATCCATGAATTGATTAATCGACTGCGAAGAGTCGCCTCTTTGGTACTCGATTCGTTTTAGCAGGAACACTCGATGGATCACCCCCAATACGCACTTGCAAAATGCGCAATCTCCATCAAAATAGACCGTTAATTGTCTCTGGTATGTTGATGGGATCGTTTGCCTGCGAAGTCTAAAGAATGTGATGAGAGATGCCAAGCCCATAATGAGGATGGGAAAAAGTAGTTGACCGGTTGCATGGGTAAAGATGGTTGCAGCTGCTAAAGAAAACACATCGACTGCAGCAGTACCAACTAGTGCGTTTGTAGAGCTTTGTCGCGATGATTTGTCCACGGTGCTCAAGATCACGTCCGTAAGATACCCGAGTGATTTGAGAGTGGGGTGGGTGAAGGGATTCGAACCCTCAATCGCCGGGACCACAACCTGGAGCCTTAACCATTAGGCCACACCCACCACGATCTCGACTTTCATATTAGCAGGGAACTGCTTTTGGATCTAAATTTCTCGGTTCAGGTTTTGGACAGGCTTTAGGTTCTGGAGGTTCATCCTACTCATTTTTAAGTGAATTTAGCCATACCTTGACCCTCTGAACAGGTTCGTCAGATTCATGCAGTGGTGCATGACCGAGCCCTGGGTATATTTCTAGTTCGGAGTCATTGATGCAGCGTGAAATGATAACCGAGCCTCCGGGAGGCGTGGTCGGATCTGCATCCCCGACTATGATTAGAGTGGGAACGCTAATGCTCTTAAGTTCTTCATCCATGTTGTAGCTTGCTACAGCACGCTGGGCTTGGGCCAAAAATATTTTACCCATACTCTCAGTTTCGTTTGCTTGTTCCATCCAATGAGCTGTTGCGGCTTCTCCCACTCGACTCGAAGTCGATAGAAGTAGGAGTGCTTGAGTTTTTTCAGGGAAGTCAATTGCAAATCTCTGCGCTATTGCCCCACCCATTGAAGAGCCAGCAATGATTGCTTTTTCTATATCAAGTGATTCTAAGAGCATACTCAAATCCTGAGCCCAGATTTCCAGAGAAACTGCATCTGGAGTTCCTTCTGAATTACCCATCCCTCTAACGTCATACGAAAGATGCTGAAGGTTCTTGAATTGTTCGAGATCGTTGCTCCAGTATTCGAGTGAAGATCCAATTCCATGTATCCATACCATAGTGGTCTGCCCAGACCCTGTAAGTTCATAGTTTTGCCGAATGTCGTTTGTAGTTATTGTTGGCATAGTGCCGCCCCTTTAGATTTGGTCGCCTACCTGTCGATATTTCCCTTTGTGGAAGATTAAAGGTCCGTTTGTAGTATCGTTCGTTCGCAACGCTTCGACCTGTCCAACCATTATTGTGTGATCCCCTGCATCATATTTGTGGACTATCCTGGCTGCGGTCCAGAGGATTACATTTTCTATTACTGGGACTCCGAGAGGCCCGATTTCATAACCGATACCGCTCATTGGTTCACTGTTTTCCCCACTTCTTGCAAATGTGTTAGAGATTTCCTGCTGAACATCAGTGAGAATATTCACACCGAAAGCATCAACTTCGTCAAGCCAGTCATGCATCGAACCGTTTTTATCGACGCAAACTAGTACCATGGGTGGCGTTAACGAAACAGACGAAAATGCATTCGCGGTCATCGCTTTCAGAGTGCCATCAGGTTTGGCCATTGTTATAACTGTCACACCCGTGGCAAACGCACCCATTGCATCTCTAAATTCTCTAGTATCAAATGCGCTTGGGTCTTGTTCGCTCATATAGATCCTCGTTGTCGTTTCGAATTACTGGGAGGTTAGCACTGTCGAAGATAAAACGGCTACCCACAAGGGGACGCACCTTCGTCTCCGGGGAGACGAAGTGTTTTGCGTTATTTTGCCGCCTGCTGTTTGCGTCTTAACCTTCCGGCTCTGGCTAGTAATTCCTGATTGTCGACAGTGACCTGCATAAAATTTTCACGCCAGTTTTCGTCAGCCCATTTAAACGGGGTTTGAATGGTAGTCCTCGGATGACTCGCGTCTGCAAGCATTGATATGGCCATGGAAGTAATTTCCATTTGCATGGAAGTATCAAACGGTATCCCGGTGGGATTTCCAAGAGGGAAGTCAGTGAAGAGGAATCTGGGTACTCCACACTGTTCGATGATGTCTCTTGCAGATCCGGCAATGACGGTAGGAATGCCGTTGGATTCCAAGTGTCGGGCGACCAGACCTACAGTCTGGTGGCACACTGGTCACAACGGGACGAGTAGGGCTGCATCAACGTTGTCTTCCTCGAGCCAGTTTTGTATTTGCGGGGCATAATTTTTCACGGTTTGTCTTTGTGAATAGTCAGTGGGTATCCCATAAAATCTGTTTGATACTGACTTTATGATTCCATTCTGTGCGAGGGATTTTAGGTGGTCAAGAGGAAAAAATGACCCTAAGTCCATGGTGTGAGTTGCTTCTTTATCCCAGGAGCGATCCATCGTATACAAGGCATCAGGAGTTGGATCACTTTGTGTGCAAAAAACGTCGCCCGTCTGTAGCAGGCCAGGATCGTCCATTAATCCCACACCTGGCTTTGGTATTGAAGCGGTCGTTATTAGGCCGATAGTGCTCTCTGCTAGTGGTTTATTGAGACGCGAAAAAGGTGCATCATCGTTGGATGCCCACTTATACGGTGTGTCATAACCTTGTGCAGCATAGTATTCACGTGTTTTGTCTATGTAAGATACTGCTTTTCGATGGGTATTTGAAGTCATGGAATCCAACTACCTTTGTAGTCACCTATGTATTCGAAGTGTCTTCTGGCTCGAACAGAGCTTCCACGTCGGCAATAATATCTTCAGTGCTTAGCTCAGATTCCTCAGTCGCGACGAAGTTCTCTTGCCATGCCACGTACTGTGATTCAAGCGCTGTGATGAATGTATCAAAGGTAGAATCATTTGTCCGTGCGTCTTCGAGTCTTGCTTCGAGCTCTTCTTTTTCCTGTTTAATTTCAGCTCGATTCGTTTCTACTCCGTACAGGGCATCAAAAGCCCCGATAAGTCCATCTATCGCGTGAGGTGATCCATGTTCCTGCACATAAAATGGCGCTATAGCGTTGATTGTCGTTATCTGTAGCCCAGCGTCACGCAGTAATGTGCCAAGTGCCATAGTGAATGTAGCCCCGCCTTGGTACCTGGGTAAGGTGAAATTGCCTGATACCCGCGTCGCTATATTTTGAGCTAAATCGTGTGCCGGATTCTCCGAATCACTCTCCGCAGCGGTAGAAGTCACAAGAATAGGTGACTCTTGGTGATATGGTACCGGTCCGTCAAATGAGGACAGTAGAATAACCGTCGAGATTTCTAACCGATCTGTTACTTTTATGATTGCATCTGCAATTCGCTTCCAGTGAAATTGCGGTTCGGGACTTGTGAAAAATAAAATATTGCTTGTTCCAACGTCAGGGATTGAGTCCCGTAACTTTGATCCCATATTCTTTTTTTCTAAGTACCAGAATGATGCTTGTGGCCACTCTATTTTCCTCTGTGATGACTCGTCCAAGAGTACCTGCGGTCGTTCAGTTGACATATCGAATAGGACGTCCGAATCGAGCTCAGCGACTTGAGTAGCTGAGTATTCCTCAACTAGATGCAGGATCGCGTTGTGTGCCGGAGCACCGTCGGATTGCGGCCCGACCCCTATGATGAGTGTTGATGCTTCTATGTGTGTGTTGTCGGAGAGATCTGTAATAAAGTCAGTCAAAACCTGCACCCCCGTAGCGTTGGTATACAGGATTTTAGCACTCTCCAGCCAAGAGTGCTAAAAAAATCTATTTAGGGTTATTGGCAATACTGAACTACTGCATTAGGGTGAGCATCATTGACGACAAAGCAGACCCCGATTTTGGTTGAAAGGATCATCCTAATGATAAGAATAAAAAGAGTGAGTCTTTTTGCGGTTCCGTTGCTTCTCTTTGCAATGATTGTTGGATGTTCCAGTGCAAGTGAGAGCGCAGTGTCCGCTGAAGATATAGCGTCTATTAAATCTGATCTGTCTGCGATCAAATCAGATATAGCTGATTTGAAGTCAGCATCAAATGTAGCAGCACTCCAGGAAGACTTGTCCGAGATTGCAAAAAAGAGTGACGAACTCCAAAATCTGTTTTTGAAATTACCTGATGGCAGTGCTCAATTTGCCACTGCAACACCTGTTCCAATTATTGATTACAACGAATTTGGATTTTCGATTCCATTCCCGGCGACAGTCGAACCAGTCGCATCAGGCATAGGTGGCGGCGAAGCTTCAGAAGAGAGTGGAACACTGTTGGCCAGCGCTGGAGGCGTGAGTTTACTTATGACTTGGATTACTGCGGACCCTCCTCTGACTCCGGAAGAATCAGTGTTGGGAGCATTCGAATTGATCTCCGCTGCGACAGGAGCTAATTTTCAGGTGACTGGGGCTGGGGCTGAAGGGCTTGAAGTTGATGGACAGACGGCTTCATATGCTACTTTTGCTGCCTACGATAGTGAAGGAACAGTGGATGGAATCGCTGTCATCGGTGGCTGGATTTGTGAATCAACAGCACGAAGTTACGCACTAACAGTAACCGGAGATGATTTGGATGCTGTATCCGGGTCATTCTTTTACTTTGCAGACAGTTTCCGTTGCGCTCCGTAGTATATTTGCACTGTGAGAATTCCTAGTCGAGTGGAAGGGATTACATGTCGAGTCTACTCAGCAATATAAAACTTAATCATCTAGCGTTCCGGCTGGTGTCGATAACACTAGTCTTGTTCTTGATACTTTCACCAGTCACTACGATTATGGTGTCGGCCCAAATGCCTCCTGGCGGCGGTGGCGGTGCTC
>DEAP01000017.1 GCA_002348225.1 Dehalococcoidia bacterium UBA2979 | reverse complement strand
CTGCATCTGATATGCCCAATTGATTCAGAGCAAAGTCAAAACTCTGGGTGCCATCGAGGCCTGAATTACGAAGAGTAGCACTCGTGACAAGAACAGATTTTTTATCATCAAATAATTCACGTCGAAGGAATTCGCCAGGATGCAGTGGTGCACATCGTATTCTTATATCTTTCTCTTTTCGTGCCAACCAGATTATGTCCTCAGCAGAATCGTCGATAAGTACCCTCTTAATATTCCCTGCCAGAAGCTCCAAATCAACCTGTTCCCGAGCTAGTCCGGCAATCAACTCGCCCAATTCATCAATACCTCGTCTAGCGGAACGTAGGGTATTACTGAGTACATCTAATTCACTGAGAAGAAAATTCAATATCGTCACCATGTTAGTTCCAGATACTTGTACCTGTTCCCAATTATCTTGTACCTTCATACCCTTCGTGACGTAAAGGTCTGCAGTGGGATTTCCGCTGTCATCATCCTGCTGGTCCTGCAGGAAATTTGACAAGCTGGTCCTTAACTCCCGTAGACGCTCGCTACTCAATTTCGCTGATTTCGTTAGGTTGTCTATTAAAGTGATATAGCCATCAGAATTTAATCTATGCGACGTAGCTATTCTCTCAAGGACAGAATGCTCCTTCTTCTTTCTGCGATCCGCTCTAGACAGTCTCTTTAGGACTTCAGCAGCATCCCGGAGAGAAACTTCCGCTCCGAAATATTCGGTTGCAGCATCCTCGAGTCGATGTCCTTCATCGATGATGAGATGCTGAAACTCAGGTATTACTTGGTCACCAGTAGACGTGCTTGCAAGCAATAATGCGTGATTAACTACAATTACATTTGCCGATCTAGCCTTTGCGCGTATTCTGCTCACGAAGCAGTTACCGTCCTGGACATATTGGCATCTGCGTGCTGCACAGTCTGAGCCTTCGGCAGACACTGTATCCCAAATCTTTTCGTCCCGTGAAGTCAAATAAAGTTCGGACTTGTCACCTGTCTGCGTACCCTGTAGCCATAGCCCTATCCGCGCTAACACTAGTGCTTCGTTGCGATCGAGCCGAGATTGAGAGCCTCTGCTCCCATACCATCGGTCAAGACAAAGATAATTACCGCGGCCTTTGAGCATTTGGAAAGAATGACCGAATCGCTTCGGTTGATCGGAGAATAACTTTTCAACAAGAGCTGTCGCTGCTGGGATATCATCTTTTATAAGTTGTTCTTGTAAGTTTTTTGTGTGTGTTGAGATGACTACTTGCTCACCAGTCATCCAAGAATGCAATACCGCTGGAAGAACATAGGCTAGAGACTTGCCTGTGCCTGTACCTGCCTCAACCACAACCTCCCCGCCAGATACCAGATTGTCCATCACAGCATGGGACATGAGTTGTTGACTGGTACGAACATGGTAATTATCGATATGCAGATTCTGTTCCGCTGCGATCTCCCAGGCCTCATTCAAAGCGTCTGGAAATGGGGTCTCGGCCACGGTCTCATGCTGAGGCTTACTTGCGATTACACCAAGTCGAGCCTGTAACTCTAAGTAGGACTCAAGATTACTCGTGGTCTCTCCCTTCCGTGGAGTTAGAAAAGCCAACGGAGAGGAAAAACCTGATCGCGAAACGAACAACGCCAACTCGGAAAAGTCCTTATCCGACATGACTTTCAGTTGATCAGCAAGCAGAAGAAAAATTTCCTTAGACGTTACAGCATCGTCCAAAGCACGATGACTCCTCCCCGTATCTACATTAAGAACACCAGCAAGAGCCCTTAGATTAAGTTTCTCCGCAGTAGGAAGTACCAGAGCACCTAATTCCCAAGTGTCAAAATACAGGTCTGATATCGATAATCCCTGGGCTCGCAAGAAGGAAATATCAAAGGTCACATTGTGCCCAACGAGCGGAACGGAACCCAGGAATATCTGCAGATCTTCCCGAATATCATCAAATGTAGGAGCTGATCGCAATTCTTCGTTCGTGATCCCCGTTAGGGCCGATATGAAATCTGAGATCTGACGATTCGGATTAACTAGAGTGGAAAATTTGTGTTCATTACCAAACTGATCGAATTTCACAGCACCGACTTCAATGATGAGATCTGTGCCGGCATTAAGTCCCGTAGTCTCTAAATCAATCGCAACTAATTGATCGAAGTTAAATCCAGTATCCGACATTGATATCGTCTTCCCGAGTCTACCGATAAAGGATACCGCTTAATAGTTGGACTCGTCATAAGGTGGATTGAAACAGGAAAATTTATTCGCCGAGTCCTGCTGCACAGCAGTGAACTCTCCAGCGTGCAGAGCCTCCAGTAGTTGATCTGGTGATTCGATCGCTTCCTTAAATCCGGTTGCAAAATAGCCGAGCCCACTATTCGAATGAGCGTCCGAGCCCCCGGTACCGGCTACGCCCAAAATCCTAGCAACTTCAGCCGCAAATTCATTTTCCCTCGGAGTATTAGCGCCATTAGCAATTTCAAGGGTATGAGCTATCTTAAACACCGGCATGTTCGCTGCGGCTTCCTCTGGATTCATTTCGAAACTTTCACCTGTACGCATAGCAGTCACTGGATCAAATAGTCGTCTAAAAGGATGAGCACTTATGAGATAGCCGCCTACTTTGTCTAATTCTTCTCGTAATTTTTCGGCACGCCTAATCCCAGGCAGATACTCACGAAGACCGATAGCAATCATGTGTCCCAAATCCGTTGTGACTTCCATTCCAAAATTAAAGAAAAAATCTGGATATTCAGCACGAAGTGCCTCCTGCTGATGACGTTCCAGCACTTTGTCGTGTTCGGTGAGATTCGCACCAGTAAGCCCGACCATCTTTCCCGTCGTCACAAGTTCTTCTTTAGACAGCATAGAATCAGAGGAATCGGGATTAGTATGCACATGGAGCTCGATTACAGCCGGCCAGTCTGGAACGTCACCGTGCTCTATCGTGGTCAAATCAATCACTGATATATTTGCCTAACCTCGAGTTTGGCATTGTGCCATCCCGTCAGCATAAAGTGCATTTAGCAAACGGGCTAGATACTAAGCAGTCCCCCACAAGTAGATTAGGCCGGAAATTGATAGAGTCATTACCGCGAGCACCAAGGATGTTGAAACCATTACGAGAAAGGCCGTAGACAGATTCCTCCTCAATGAGGTAAACAGACCTGCAGCCACAACAAAGAACAGCAGAAATACAGAGTAATTAACACTCATGTATCCGTACTGATGGATGAGCACGGATGCGCCTATACCAATCAGGGAATTGCAGAAAACAAATATATTTGCTGCCACAACAAATTTCACAACAGCAGACACTTCGCTCGTTAACATTGGGATCGAATACCGCCGTATGAAATAAAGGGATAGAAACGCCAACAATATGGCAAGACCAAATCCTGAGACCCATCCTGCAAGAATTGCACCTAGAAGATCATTGTCAACCATGAGGATTGCCGTCCCCTATTCTCCTCATTCCACGTACTCAATCTCTGTCGATTCTGCGGCACTCAGTGTTTGTGTCATGAAGCATTGAGCCCCCAGCTTTTGGAAATGCTCACGTAATAATTCAAATTCTGCATCCGCCCGGAGGAATGTAAATACTGCTGGACCAGCTCCTGACAAATGCAGTTGGGTAGTACGTTGAAAATCATAATTCTCGAACTGGCTCAAGACATTCGGATACAGTCTGGAAAAAGTTGATTCGAAGCCATTAACAATATCAGCTGCTGCTGGAGGTGCCCCTCGCGCAAGACGCTGAGCAACTCGCCAGGAGTGTCGTCCGTCACTGAAATCACTAGTAGTCAGGTTTTGAAACATAAGAGAGGTTTTATTTTTGACGTAAGGAACGATTGGCATCAATACAACTAGGTTCATAGACCAACCATCTGGTAATGGCGAGACCATCTCGCCACGTCCCGTACACCTTGCACATCCTCCGTATACAAAAAACGGGATATCCGAACCTAGTTCACTCCCTAAATTCGCGATTTTTTCTTGTGGCCAATTGATATCCCAAAGAACATTGAGTCCTCTCAGAACTGCTGCGGCATCCGACGAACCTCCTCCCAGACCTGCTGAGAGTGGTATGTGTTTTTCCAATTCAATATTTACATCAGGTCGTCTAATCCCGGCTCTCTCAGCAAGTAATGTCGCAGCTCTTAAGGCCAAGTTGTCCGATTGGGCAATTGAATTCACCTCAACTCCCAAAGTTTTGAGCCGGAAACCCGAGTTCGGAGAGGTTTTAGTCAAAGTCACTGTGTCGCTCAGAGAAATAGCGCTCATGACTGTGTCAATGTTGTGGAAGCCGTCGGATCGCTTGTTCACTACTTCAAGCGCTAAGTTTATTTTAGCTGGTGCTATAGTCTTCACCTTTGTGAGCTCACTCATTTATTCACCAATCATAAGTATTTCCTGGTACTTCTCCTTCAGTGCGACATAGATCTTGACCCAGTCCGACATATTGAGA
>DEAP01000041.1 GCA_002348225.1 Dehalococcoidia bacterium UBA2979 | reverse complement strand
CGCTACGCTTTTACTATTCCTATTCGTTAGTATGCAAACAGACTTTACACCATCGCCATTCTGGGTCTGATATGTCAATTGAACAAACAAGCAGCCTCACCCTTATTACTGGAGGAGCACGCAGTGGGAAATCTACTTTGGCTCTCAATTTGGCAGAAGAGCTGGTTTCCAGTGGCTTCGACAACCCTCTTTTTATAGCCACGCTTCAACCCGAAGATCCTGAAATGGATTACAGGGTGGAACGACATCAAAGGCACCGGAGTCAAAGCTGGCAAACAATCGAAGAATCGATCCACTTGCCTGAACTCCTAGAAACTACGGTAGGAAATCCAATAATCATTGACTGCATCGCCGTATGGGTGACAAATCTGATCTTCAGCATCATAGATCTCGATATCGAGTCGATCGAAATATTAGATCAGCAGTCGATGGATAGATGTGAAACATTGGTTGCCAGCCAGACTGAGCGACTTATTAATGCCTCAAGGAAAAGCAAAGCTCACGTGTTTTATGTAACAAATGAGGTCGGGTTCGGAATAGTGCCATCCACTCCAATCAGTCGGTTATTCAGGGATGTACTAGGACACGCTAACCAAACCATCGCCCGATCGGCTGACCGAACATTTTTAACAATTGCTGGAAAGACCCTCGAACTCTAAACTGACAGTGTCCCGACTCACATCTTTTCCGACTATTTGCCCTCAAAATTTGGTTTGCGCTTCTCACGAAATGCAGCCGGTCCCTCTCGAGAATCAGTAGTAGATTGAACAATCGCCATAGCAGCCTGTGCCTGCTCAAGACCTTCCGCGAAGGATTGGTCAAGTCCCCTATAAACTAGCCGCTTTGCCAACTGCATCGCGATCGGTGGTCCCTCTGCCAACTTAGTTGCGTACGAACGAGCCTCCGCCATCAAATCATCATGAGGGAATACTTGGTTGACATATCCAATGTCGAGAGCGGTAGCAGCATCGAAGAGATCGCCACTCCATATGAGCTCTAACGCCTTTTGTAGGCCAACGATTCTTGGCAATAACCATGCGCCGCCGTCACCCGGAATCAGCCCAACGTTGACATACGACATACCGAATCTTGCAGTATCCGAAGCTAGTCGAATGTCCGCCATGGAAGCCATATCCATTCCTGCGCCCACTGCCGCCCCATTGAGAACTGCAATATATGGTTTGTCGCAGTATTGAAGAGCCTGTGCGACTCGATGCACCGAGTATCTGAGCGAATTTCGACGTTCGCCAGCATTCTTCTCTGCCATGAGTACGCGGTCATCACTGCTTGCTTCGGCTTTAAGATCAGCTCCAGCACAAAAAGCTCTCCCCGCCCCTGTAACAAGAAGCACCCGTACTTCATCGTCCTCAGTGGCCTGCTTAATTGCGTCAGCCCACTCAGCCAACAACTCCGTACTAAAGGAATTCATTCTCTCTGGGCGGTTTAGTGTAATGGTCGCAATGCGTTCTGAAACTTCGTACGTAACGGCAGTGTATTCCATGTGTCCTCCTGATTCTCTTCAAGTTACAAGCCAACTAATCGGGCAAAATATACTTCATGCCCTCAGTCGCTGACATAGTATATATCTTGTGAGCTTACTAATGAGATCAAAAAGAGAGCCGGATGAATCCTATTCCCGTCAAAGCTAAGTTGATTATTATCTCAGCGCTGTTCCTGACAATAGTCCTGGCGTGCGCGGAAACTGATCTTCCAAGACCAAAACGAGTATCTACTGACCTCGAATCCACCGTCGAGCCTACAGCAACACCCAAAATAATTTCGCGCCCCTCACAGTTGGAAATATTCACCACGACAACAGAATCAAACATGAGCCCCAGGGGCACCAACCAACAACTCAGTAAAACAATAGTGCACGTCGTCGCAGCAAAACTGGCCACTCAGGGTTCTCCGACTGATCTGAGAATTGATAATATCCCAATGGAAATAGTCGATTCCACCACTGGTGTACTGATCGACAATGACAATAATCTAATACTCTGCGACTTTGCATCAGTGAATCTCTTTGACCGTTCGGCGAACAAGCGATACGACAGCTTATATGTAATTACCAACCGAAACCCCTCGGAACCTAAAGTTGAATATAAAGCAGTTCTATTTACGGCGAATATAGAAAAAGACCTAGCAATTCTCAAATTTGCGAGTGACGGAGATGAATCACTACCGGTTCTCCCTCAAGCAGACATTTCAGCAATCGCACCTCGACAGGCTAATCACAGAATTAGGATTTTTGGATTCGCCGGGGCGCCCTTAGAACCCTCCATCCATATCGAAGTCTCAATGGTGGATCTGTTGAATAAAAATCTCGAGTCCGTCAGTTTACTAGACCCCGTATCGGACACAGATGACGACAAATTCGCAGAATTCATCAAGCTCTCCAAAGTACCTGGACCTCTCAGGAGTGGAATATTGTTCTCAGATCGAGGAACATTCATCGGCATTCTTACTGCAGTGGATCGATACCACGGGCCAACCCCGATACTCGCCAAAACCATAGATACGATCACGGTAGGGTTCGCCGGTACACAAGCCCTGACGGGCTTGGATGAGCCATACAGAAAGCACTTTTTGGCGGACACAGATATAGAGCAAACTGATACATTTGTGTCTGCTCCAATCTTTAGCTCGATCCAGAAACTAAATCCCGCGGGTCGGCAATTAGCTGGTATCGACAAACATTTCGTTATGGCAGAAGAAATCCATTATGAATATCTAATCTCTGGGCTAAATCAACCTGTCGAGCTAACTGAGGTATGGTTCTACGGTGGGCAGCCAGTCGAACGGCTCTCACAGTCGCTGCTAGTTCAGCCTGATGCCGATATTTGGCATGGAGGTACTCTTGCAGCCAGTCGGGTGATAGATGCGCTCGATCTATCGGCGACAGAAGTGAGTATTAACCCATCAGTAGTACTTCCAGAGGGAATCTGGCAATTACGAATCTACATGGACGGAATACAGAGAACAGCGGGCTCATTCACAATCTCTAGTGAAATATCAGACAAGTCTGAAACGATCGAGAAAGACTATTCTTCCACAAAAGACTCGGCTGCCCTTGATGGATTCACGTGGGGCACAGAGGTCGACAGTGAAGGAATGGTGATCAATGCTCTTACTGCTGACAGCGACAAAATTCTCCTCGGGTTCAATTACAATGGATTTGAGAATGGGCAGGTATTCGGATGGCGTGTCTACTATGGCCCAGAGTTAGTCTATTCTTCACAGGAAATTCCTTGGGTATTCGGCGAAGCTGGGGTATTTTGGATAGGATACATTCCTGAGCAGCCGATTTGGGCCGGTTGGTGGGAATTTGAAATTTACGTAAATGGTGAAATAATTACTCAAACTGGCAGAACAGTGCAAGTCCCTCAATAACAGGGTACCTATTGACAGAGTTGCGGTAAATAATTTCCGGAAGCTTGGGAGTATAAACAATGTCAACTGATCACTCTAACAAACATTCGATCGCTCTTGTCGGTGGTACCGGACCAGAGGGGAAAGGCCTCGCTACACGATTTTCGATTGCAGGGCATACTGTAACAATAGGAAGTCGCGATCCTGCAAGAGGTGTGGAGATAGCTGAAGAACTAAATTCTAAACTGGAAATATTGGGACAAAGTTTCGTTCCGGTGCAAGGTGATTCTAATGAGCATGCCGTAACTAACTCAGCGATCGTTATTGTCACCGTTCCTTACAGTGGACATCGAGCCACACTAGAAAGTCTGTCACATCTACTGGACGGGAAAATTGTAATAGATACTGTCGTTCCAGTATATTTTGAGAAGGGGCCTCGACCGGTGGAGGTGTCCGAGGGTTCGGCCACTGAGGAGGCGGCGGCAATACTACAAAATTCTAATGTGGTAGGAGCATTCCACAATCTCTCAGCAGAGGTTTTGATGGAACCTACCGTGCCACTGGACTCGGACGTACTTGTCACAGGGGGAGGTGACGCCAAACAAGTGGCGATAGAATTAGTTGGGGATATTAATGGGGCAAGACCAGTAGATGCTGGGCCTCTCCGATATTCGCGTTTCGTAGAAGGAATCACCATATTGCTAATCGGTATTAATTCGCGGTATAAATCTCATTCGGGAATAGTGATCTCAGGATTGGAATAACAGGTATGGCTAGTGAAAGTATTAATACTCAGGACTTGTCCGTACCTGCGGGGCCACTGAATGCGGACGAGGTGAGGATAATTGCAATTCGCCAGATTCCGATGGTTGAGGAAGGGGATGACATTACCCAACTCATCTTGGAAGCCATAAAGAATCAGAATGAGCAACTGCAAGACGGTGACGTACTAGTCATCACTCAACGGATTTTTTCCAAAGCACAGGGTAGAGTTATTCCATTGGATTCATACCATCCCAGCACTTTTGCACACGAATATGCCCTGAAAACTGAGAAAGATCCGCGTCTGGTGGAGGCAGTATTGCAAGAGTCAACTCGAGTAATCCGCCAGGTTGGCGGTGTGCTTATTACTGAAACTAAACATGGGTTCAAATGTGCGAACGCGGGTGTAGACGGCTCAAATGTAGGAGGTGACGACCTCATTTCCTTATTACCTGAAAATCCGGATCAAGACTGTGCCGACGTACGACAAGGAATCCTCATATCCAACAAAATAGATGTTGCTGTCATCATGACGGATACTTTCGGTCGACCATGGAGACACGGTCAAACAAATGTTGCGATTGGAGTCTCCGGGATGGCGGCCATCAGAGATTATGTTGGCGCTGACGACTTAGACGGTAAAGAATTAAGGGTGACCTCAATATGTGTTGCTGATGAAATCGCAGGTGCTGCAGAACTGGTAATGGGAAAACTCGATGCCGTTCCAGCTACGATCATTCGTGGTTACCCCTATGACCGAATCGAAGGAACAGCAGCCGAGATAGTACGCGAGACCCCACTGGATTTGTTTCCATAGGTAATAATTGAATGAAACGTGACAATCCTTTGGTCGTCGAAATATCTCAAATAATCAAAGATGCCCTAGTGGATGCAGCTGATTCCCGATTCCCACTATGGCTCCCCCTGCCTGGACTTATTATTAGTCTGGCGACATCCTTCTACCTCTACCTTGCTCAGGGCAACGAAGCGACTGTCGGAATCATAAGTTATATCGTCTGGCCAGGAGTTCCTATACTTGTGGTTGTAACTGTAATAACGTGGCTCGGCTGGCAATTAGATATCGATTAGGTACAAGAAATGCTATATCTGCTCAAAGGCAATAACGAATATGAGCTGAAAAAATGTCTCGATGTACTCACAGATGAGCTCGACAAAGACAATGATCTCACCCACATCAGATACGAGGATTTCCTGAGTGCTAGTGAGAGATCGATATCTGAGTTCATAGCAATACACGCGCTCACGCTACCTTTCATGGGCAGTAGCAGAGTTGTTGTACTAAATAGAATAATCTCACGACTCGATAAGGCTGCTGAGCAAGAAATAGAGTCACTGATTACTCCATCTCTTGAACTACCTCCGAGTAATCATCTGATTTTTTATGAGCCCTACGAAGAAATGAACAAGCCACAGCAAAACATATTTAAATTATTTGAATCGGTGTTGAAAGAAAGATCTGCGAATAGCAGTACAGAAGTTGAAATTATCGAACAAAATAATCGAAAGGCTCAGCATTTTGGGGCTGATTCTAGAAAAACACATTGGGCCCGTGATTACATTCGCGAAATATCTGAAAAATACAATGCCCCCATCAGTCCCGAGGCAATGATTCAGTTTGCCCTTTTAGTTGGGAATGATCCGCTCATGCTAGAAAATGAGATGAAAAAACTCTCAAACTTCGCGTTAAACCGTGAAATAACGATCGACGACATTACCGCCTTGACTCCCAAACTTGCTGAGGAAAATCCCTTCGCAATCCTTGATGAAATCATTGAGGGTAATCCACGGAGGGCGCTCTTTGAAGTCCGGCAACTACTGCAAGATAATGATGAGGACCCAGTCTACCTGAAAGCAAGAATCACCAACCAAATTAGACGGTTATTGATTGCACATGAAGCAATCAAAAATACGAGTAATCGCAGTGAAGCTTCGGCCCAACTAGCAGAGTCGTTCCCTTCAATGGATAGAAACCGATTCCCATTTAAGAAACTCCTCGAGCAGGCTGGTTCTGTAGATGGAGTAACATGCAGATCCGCTATCAGAGAACTTGTTAATGCTGACCGACGTTACAAACTCGGTGAGATTTCGAGTACCGCCAGAAATCAACCAGACGTGAATCTCGAGCTGATAGTGCTCAGACTTTCTCGTTTATTTCAGCGTCCAATTCGTTAGCTGGATCTATCCATTATTCATCGATAGTACAAATCGTCCCTGTACCTCAACATCACTCGCATCTTCATAGATTGCCGGCATTGAGGCATTGCGTGGCTGTAACCTCACCATTTCACCCTCGGGATACCACCGCTTGAGAGTAGTTTCCTCACGACTCTTAATCCAGGCAACAACCATCTCCCCAGGCTCTGCGCTCGACCGAGGTTCAATTACTACGATGTCGCCATCGAAAATACCGTCATCGATCATTGATTCTCCTTTTACACGCAAGGCAAACAAAGAATTATCTGCCTTCTTCCCCAACAAACTTTTTGAGAAAGGCAGTAATTCCTCTGGTGATGCCTCAGTCGAAATAGCTGGTATGGGCACACCGGCCGCGATTTGTCCTATTAAAGGTACTAATAGAACATCCTGCGACTTATTGGAAGATTGATTGACTTGAATTCCCCGGGCTACATCTCCCCGCCTAGAGATAAAACCTAATTCCTCAAGTCGTCGCATATTGTATTGAACCACAGATGTTGAAGAAAGCTCACAGGCCAACTGAATATCCCGCACTGAGGGAGGTATTTGATTTTCGTCAAGATATGACTCGATAAAGTACAGAATCTTGGATTGTTTTTCACTTAAATCAGATCGCTCAATAACCATAATCAATCCGCCTATCGCTGCCTTCATGCCAAACCGAGGTCAGTAGAACGTATGTTCTCGTATAAGAACAATAGTTCTATTAAAGAGTGTCGTCAAGCAAACCTACTCTCAGACTGTAATGAGGTCGATTCAAATTTGCTCCAATCTGTGACATGATTAATCTGCTCTTGGAGACATAAATAATGCCCAGCAATCTCATTGGTCTATACGATGGACTCAAACTAAGCACTGCGGATCTCGATGGAAGCAACCGAGGAATGGTTATATCGGCCCACCCGGATGACGGAGACTTGGGTGCAGGTGGTACCGTGGCTCTCTTAGCCCAGAATGGTCTAAGCATTAGGCACATAGTCGTAACTGACGGAAGAAAAGGTAGTCCCGACCCTGATACTGACCAAAAACTCCTAGTGCAAAATAGACTTGCTGAACAAAAAGCGGCAGCGAAACATCTTGGGGTTGAGAGTGTACGGTCGCTCTCTTTTCCCGACGGAGAACTTAAAGCGGATAGAACCCTTTTAGAGGCACTAGTAAGAGAAATTCGTGAATTCAAACCAGAGATAGTATTCACACACGATCCGGAGTCAGTCACTTCCGGGAGTGGATGGATACATCACAACGACCATCGTGCTACCGGTAGCGCCGTAATTGATGCTGTCTATCCAGCCGCACGCGATCCCCTCAACTTTCCAGATCAAATCAGAGATGGGTTGGAGGTACATAATGTGCAAACCCTCTATCTCTGGGATACGAATAAGGCCAATATTAATGTCGACATATCCGAAGTTTTTGAGCAAAAGCTATTAGCTCTTCTGTCTCATCATTCGCAATTTCCAAATTCAGCTAGATTAGTAAACAATTCTCGAATTCAGTGGCAGGATGTTGATGGTAGATACAGAGAAGAATTCAGAAAATTAGATCTCTGGGCATGAATATTTCTTACAGTTTCTGCACCAGTTGTGGAGAGCCGCTCCAGCCCATATCGGATCCAGGATTGGAACAACCGTTCAGAGAATGCTCGAGTTGTGATTTCAAAATATGGAATGATCCGAAAGTAGTAGCTGCTACAGTTGTCACACACAAAGAAAAGATCCTACTAGTCCAAAGAATCGATGCGCCGGACGAATCTCTCTGGAGTCTTCCAGCTGGCTTTGTGAACAAGAATGAAAATCCAGAACAGACAGCTATCAGGGAAGTCTCCGAGGAGACAGGCATAAAATGCCTACCTATTCAGGTCCTCGGCCTGAATTACAGCAATGGAATCATACTTATCGTGTATAAAGCAGAACTGTCCGATAAATCGGATATCCAAACACCAGTTACCGCGGTCAATGAACTGAAAAATACAGGTTGGCATCCTTTGGAAGATATACCTGCGCTACAATTCCCCCACGACTGGCTATATATAGATAGGGCCATTCGTAATCAAGGTCTACCATTAGACGGATCGTTGGCCGACCCGTTTGAGCAAGGTATCGCTTAAGGTGTAATCAATTTGAAAAATATGGATACCGACTCTTCTAAGGAACGCTCGTTCTCACTTCTCCAACAACGTGGCATTGAGGCGGACGTATTGATCCCGTTGATCAGAAATCTTGAAAAAGCAATTGGTAAAGAAAAAGCACATGAAATCGCACGTAATACTGTTATAGAAATAGCTCGTGAACAGGGAAGACGTTTTTCTGAGCTAAGCGACCGGAAAGATTTAGATGGTTTCCGTCAAATTCAGGATACGTGGAGTGGCGCCGGCACAGACCTAGAGATCGAGACCATCGAAGATAGCCCTGAAAGACTGTCATTTAATGTAACGAACTGTCGATTTGCCCAGATGTTTAAGACACTGGGTGCCACTGATTTAGGTAGTATATTCTCATGTGGACGTGACTTCGCACTCTCGGAAGGGTATTCTGGCGATATACAATTAACGAGAACCCAGACGATCATGGAGGGTGCCAGTTTCTGTGACTTCCGTTATTCGTCGTCGGAAAATTCGGTATCTGGTTCAAGTGAGGAGTCATAATGGAAATTTCCCTGGTCTTAAGTGACACATGTGGATATCACGAAGAAACAAAAGAAATTCTCAAGCAGGCCATGGAAGAGGCGGGAGTTGAGGCCGATGTTGCAGTAACTGTGATACATCAAGATGAAGAAGCCATCACTGTAAATTGCATTGCTTCCCCAACGATTAGGATCGACGGTCTCGATATTGAGTATCAGGAAAGAGAGCCAGAAGAGCGGTCAGCAGGCCAGCGCTATTTCAATACACCTAGTGGATGGAAACCATACCCAGAGGTAGGAATGATTGTGCGCGCTTTAGACGCTGCTAAGCAGCGTGATTCTGGTGCATAACTGATTTGAGTAACCCATGTCTGATCTAGCTAAACGTCTCGGCCGTAAGATAGCTGAGCGAGTCACCCAGAGCAAGGAGTCAGGTGCCTTATCGCCTGAAAATATCGACAAGCTAAAGGGCGTCGCACAAAACAATGCTCGGATCATTGCTGGAAAAGTAGATGCTTCAGCACGTCGGCTTGCCCCCAAAGTTAAAGAGTCAGTGGATGAAACTAAGCAGTATGCAAAGGCACACGATGAGGAGATCAAATCAGGGGCGAAAGAGGGCGCAAAAGTTTTATCTGAACTGGCTACTCCTCCTATCTTACGTCCCGCAGTCAAAGCGTTTCTCTCTGAGCTAGAAGAGGAAAATAAAGATCCTGAAGCTAAATAGCAGATTAAGCCATTTTTAGAGTGTCTTCGAAAGCATCAGCAGTACTGGGTTTCATGCGTGTTCTTGCTTCTTCAAAATCAGAAATATCTTGCTCATGCTCCATTGTGATGCCAATATCATCCAGACCATTTAATAATCGGTTCTTTATGAATGGATCAATTTCGAAGGTTCGTTGCCACTCGGACCCCGCAACAGTCACCGTCTGAGATTTCAAATCAATTTTGAGCTGGGAATCAGGTAATTCCTCCGAGCGTGACATAAGATAGTCAATGTCTTCTTGAGCAAGCACTATGGTTAGCAGTCCAACTTTCGAACAATTATTGCGGAATATGTCTGCAAAAGATGGAGCTAGAATAGCTTGGACTCCAATATCCTCGAGTCCCCATACTGCATGTTCTCGAGATGACCCACAGCCAAAATTCTGTTGTGCCAGCATGATGGGTGCACCAACATAAGCCTGATCATTGAGCACAAAAGATTCATCTCTTCTCCAATCAAAAAATGCAAATGGCCCGTAGCCTGAGCGCTCTATGCGCTTCAGAAACTGTTTTGGCATTATCTGATCCGTATCAACATCTGCGCGGTTCAACGGTATAGCGTTCCCAGCGATGGTATTAATTGCTCGCATAACCTACTCCTCTTCAATTAAAGCTAAATCTCTCTTATATCAACAAAATGACCCTTAATGGCAGCAGCGGCGGCCATCGTCGGACTCACTAAGTGTGTCCGGCCACCAGCTCCCTGGCGACCTTCAAAATTCCTATTTGAAGTTGATGCTGCGCGCTCACCCGGCAGAAGAGTATCAGGATTCATACCGAGGCACATTGAACAGCCAGGATCGCGCCATTCAAACCCAGCTTCGATAAATAATTTATCAAGTCCCTCTTCTTCGGCCTGTACTTTTACCGGACCAGACCCTGGGACAACCATAGCCCGAACTGAATCTGAGACTGATTTCCCTTCCATGACCGAAGCCGCTTCACGCAGGTCTTCGATCCGACCATTAGTACAAGAGCCAATGAATACAACATCGACTGCTATATCTTCCATTCGTTGGCCTGGCTCTAAATCCATATAAGTGAGTGCCCGTTCAGCTGTCTCTTTACCCGCAGGCGTACTGAAGTCCTCTGGGCCAGGTACCCTGCCAGTAACAGGAATCGACTGAGCGGGAGTGGTTCCCCATGTCACATGTGGTTCTATTTCGCCACCCTGCAGCACTATTCCATGATCGAATACTGCTCCCTCATCCGTTCGCAGATTGCCCCACTCCTCTAATGCCATGTCCCATGCATCACCTTCAGGGGCCATCGACCTGCCCTGTAAATAATCGAATGTTGTAGAATCGGGAGCGATCAGTCCTGCTCTGGCACCTGCTTCGATAGTCATGTTACAGACTGTCATCCTACCTTCCATCGTAAGCGACTCAATGACGTCACCTCGATACTCAATGACTCGACCCACTCCCCCATCGACACCCATTTTATTAATAATTGCCAAAATTACGTCCTTAGAAGTGACACCGTTCGACAATTCGCCCGTGACTTCGACTGACATCGTCTCTGGAGCAAGTTGCGGCAGAGTCTGAGTGGCCAATACATGCTCAACCTCAGAGGTACCAATACCAAAAGCCAGAGCTCCAAAAGCCCCGTGAGTTGATGTGTGAGAATCACCACAAACAATAGTCATTCCAGGCTGAGTCAATCCATGTTCAGGAGAGATGATATGGACTATTCCCTGCCTAAGGTCAAAAATGTCCCATAATGGAATACCAAACTCCTTGGCATTGGCTTGCATAGTCTCAATCTGCTGGGCTGATACAGGATCTGGATTAGGAAGTTCTCTGCCAGTTGTCGGAACATTATGGTCAACTGTAGCTAATGTGAGATCTGGTCGACGGACCTTACGACCAGATATCCTTAATGACTCAAATGCTTGGGGGGAAGTTACTTCGTGCACCAGATGCAGATCGATGTACAAAAGATCAGGTTCACCAGGACTGGATCGCACCACATGCTGATCCCAGACTTTTTCTATTATTGTCTTTCCAGTTGTCATTGACAGCACCCCCTTGCTTCAGCTTATTGTATTCAGTGCAGTTAATATCTCCAATATCGACGCTTACAATGTACCGGCATCGTTCAGGGCTCGATTCATTGCATGAATATAAGCCCGCGTACTAGCAACCAAAATATCTGGATCGGCCGCGCGTCCCATATAGCTTCCTGAGCCCGTTTCAATACGTATTGTCACTTCTCCTTGTGCATTAATTCCTTCAGTCACAGATTTTACGCTGTACTCTGTGAGCGTATTCTGTGCCCCTGTCACTCGGTTAACAGCGTTATATATCGCATCGACCGGCCCTTCTCCTACTGCAGCGTCCTCAAAAATATTGCCCTCGGAGTCAATCAAACGTACGGTGGCTGTCGGACGTCCATGGTCAGTAGTTGAAACCTGTACGAGGTCGAGAGTCCATACCTCATCAAAGTCAAAGGAGGTATGTTCAGAAATTATAGCTATTAGATCTCTGTCATCTACCTCATCTTTGCGGTCCGCCACATCCTTAAACGCAACAAATACCTTGTCGAGGTCAATAGTTTCTAGATCTATTCCCAAGTCTTCAAGCCTTGCCGACAGCCCGTGTCTCCCTGAAACCTTGGTCAGAACAATCGATTCGCCTGTTGGTTGCCCCACAGATTCAGCGCTCATTATTTCATATGTCTCACGCATTTTAAGAACGCCATCTTGGTGAATACCCGACGAGTGGCGAAATGCATTTCGACCAACGATCGCTTTGTTGTTTTGTACTTGCATCCCTGAAAGTCGCTCAACCAGCTTAGAGGCTGGATAGAGTTCCACATGGTTCACATCGGTATACACATTCATCAAATCACTGCGGGTGGCAATCGACATAATTACCTCTTCAATTGAAGTGTTACCTGCTCGCTCGCCAATACCATTAATGGCACCTTCAACTTGTCGCGCTCCACCGAGAACTCCAGCAATTGAATTGGCAGTTGCCATCCCAAGATCGTTATGGCAATGCACTGAAATTCGTGCTTTGTGAATATTGGCTACATTGTCGTAGATAGATTGAATAAATGCAGTGAATTCCTCAGGAATTGCATACCCCACGGTATCCGGTATGTTGATCGTGGTGGCACCCTCTTCAATTGCTGCCTCTAAAATCTGATAGACAAAATCTGTATCTGAACGAGACGCATCCATTGGCGAAAACTCCACGTCGGATACGTAGCCTTTGGCTTGTGCAACCCCAGCCCGTGCCATCTCAATAATATCTTCTCTATTCTTTCGTAACTGATGAGCCATATGGATATCGCTGGTAGACAAAAAGACATGAATACGAGGAGATTCAGCATCCTTCAATGCTTCCCAAGCGGCATCAATGTCATCTGGCACTGCACGAGCCAAACCTGCAATTACCGGACCTTTAACCTCACGAGCAATACTCGCAACTGCGTCAAGATCTCCTGGTGATGTAGCGGGGAAGCCCGCCTCGATGATATCTACATTGAGTTTGGCTAACTGCTTAGCTATCTCTATTTTGTCCTCTCGAGTAAAGGCTATTCCGGCAGACTGCTCTCCATCTCGAAGTGTCGTATCAAAAATATAAACTTTGTCGTCATTCATTTCATTTTTCTCTCAATAATTTAGATAGTATTAGGTGAAACAGGCCCTCCCAATCGCATTTAAGCGACGGAGGGCCGCCGTAGCGACAAAGCGAGAAGTGAAAGTAAACAGATCTTCTTCAAGGTGTCCTCGAAACTAATTCTCGTACTGCCAGATATCATAGCTGATAAACAATTTGAAGGCCTCAATATTCGGTCGGGATTTATTAGCTAGATAATTTTTATTTCATCGCGTCTTTCTGTTATAGTTCGGCGTTAGAACAAATAATTAAAGTTATTCTACTTCTTTGGGGGTGCCGAACGATGAAAAATCTCAGAAACAGATACTGTATCGTCGGAGTCGGCAATACTGCCTATGGGAAAAACCCTGGAGTTTCGCAGGTGGCTCACAACATCCTAGCCATTCGATCAGCTCTAGAAGATGCTGGACTCGAAGCCAAACAGCTCGATGGTATTCTCACTAAGGCTCCTACATCCACCTTTCCCATGCTTTGGGGACCGAAGATAGCTGAAGCTCTGCGAGTCCAGCCAAAGGTCACTGGCACAATAGATCAGGCTGGAGCTAGCAATATCGGACTGATCCAGTACGCTGTCAGTGCGATAGAGCTTGGGCAGGCAGAATATATTGCTATTTCGTATGGAGACAATCCTAGAACTGGTACCCGAGCTTCATATGCCAGACCACGAGGAGAGGATGCTCTCGCGGGGCTATTCGGTGCCCCCTCAAGCTATGCAATGGTCGCCAAAAGACACATGTATGAATACGGGACAACACCCGAACAATTAGCAAACGTGGCAATAGCTCATCGGACTCACGCAAGTATGAATCCAGGAGCTCAATTCCAAGAATTATTCACGCTAGAAGATTACCTTGCATCACGATGGGTAGCGGAGCCTTTTCGATTGTTGGATTGTTGTCCGGTCTCAGACGGAGGCGCAGCTTACATCATCACAACGGAAGAAAACGCAAAAGAACTGAATAAGGAGCCAATTTACATAGAGGGCATAGGTCAAGGGCATCCATCATGGGACTTCTTTAGGCGTCCTGAACTAGCTACAAGTGGGGCAGCAATAGCAGGTAAGATGGCCTTCGATTCAGCACAGATGACGACGGACGATGTCGATTTTTGCGAAATTTATGACTGCTTCACTATTGTTCCTTTGATAAGCCTAGAGGAATATGGATTCGTAAAAAAGGGTGAGGGAGGCTCGTTCTATGAAGAGAAACGAACTCATCTAGGAGGCGAACTGCCCTGCAATACGTCGGGGGGGCTGCTTTCAGAGACTGGCATGCCCGGGACACAATTGGTGGTAGAAGCTGTGCGACAACTACGTGGTGAGTGTGAAAATCGGCAGGTAGAGGGTGCACAAGTGGGCCTTGTGAGTCAACAGGGAGGAATAATGACTACACATGCAACCATGCTGCTTTCCAATATTGGAGCAAACTAATGCAAATAAAAGAAAATTTCAATGCTTTCGAAGACTTGGTACCGCCAATCACAGAACTGAACAAAAGCTATAGAGAAAACCTTGCTGGAGGACGCCTCGTTCTGCAAGCTTGTATGCTCTGCAACAAAAATCAATACCCGTTTGAATCGTTCTGCTATGAATGTGGCTCGACCGATCTAACTGAAGTCAGTTCAACCGGTGAAGGTAGCGTGTATTCGTTTGTTAAAGTCCATCAACCATATCATCCGGCATTTAAACCTTTTATCCCATACTTCGTTTCCACTGTGCAACTTGATGACGGGCCGAGAATGCTAGCGGCGATGTTTGAATCAGATGACATCCTAGAGATAGGTGACCGCGTTGCTGCACGGATAGAGAAAATTAGCGAAACAGAAGCAATGCTTCTATTTGAAAAAATAAGGTAGGGAACTAATGAGAATTAGAAAACCATGGACTGAGTGGGACGATGAAATTAACTTCAAATCACTACCAGGTGCTATGGGGGTCTTTGAAATAGCTGATGAGGACCGAAAAACAATATATATAGGTAAGGCGTCGGGAAAATCTCCTTTTGGGCTGAGGGGTGAGTTATTTCTTTGCTTTGCAGACACCGCGCGATTAGAGGACGCCAACTGGACTCATCCGAAAATGGGCCAGGTACTACCCACCATAAAAGAAAAAGGCAAATACTATCGGTACGAAGTCAATCATATGTACTACAGCCGCTGGATAGAAATTTTGACAAGATTTAATGAAGATCACGGGCGGCTGCCGCCCGCAAATCTCGAAGACCAAGAGGACATCCCAAAACTTGGGAAATATCACTGGAAAACCCAAGAAAGTGCAATGGAGGACTGAACTAGAATGGTTGACTTTAAAATCACTGACGAACAGCAGCTCATCATCGATAATGTGCGACGACTTATCAGAGACGAAATAAGACCGCTTGAAGAGGAGCTCGACCCGGATGCTTTTTCGCTACCAGAGTCTGAAAAAGACAGACTGGTAGGTATGGTCAAAGACATGGGTCTCTATAAAATGGATGTTCCTACAGAATACGGTGGGCCAGGTGTAGATTTGGTAACACGTACCCTTGTGGCTGAGGAACTTTCGCAACACAGAGCCGGCTTGTATTCACCTGCATATGGAGTGTTCGGCAGTGGACCTCCCGGCCAACTTTATAATGCCACAGAGGAGCAAAAAGAGAAATATTTGTGGCCAGTGATCAGAGGTGAGAAAAGCTCCTTTTTTGGGCTCAGTGAACCTAGCGGTGGATCGGACCCAGCTCGTGCAATCAAAACACGAGGTGTAAAGGATGGTGACGACTGGGTAATCAACGGAGGGAAACTCTGGAACTCAGGCGCGGATACCGCCGATTTTGGAATTGTTTACGTTCGGACAGATCCCTCCAAGGGAAGAGAAGGTGTGAGCGCATTCATAGTCGATACTGACACACCTGGGTTCCGAGTTGAAAGGCTTGTCCAGGTACTCCGTGCTCACTACACCACAGAACTATCCTTCACAGATATGCGTATACCGAAAGAGAATCTCCTTGGTGAGGAAGGGGGAGGGTTTGCCTTGGCAAACGAATATCTGAGCATGCAGCGTATTCCTTATTCAGCAACTGGCTTGGGCGTCGCAATCTATGCCCACGAAATGGCAACTGACTGGGCCAAACAAAGAGAAACATTTGGACAACCACTTGCGAACCGGCAGGCAATTCAATGGATGTTGGTAGATAACGAAATTGATATTCGAACAGGGCGCTGGGCATGCCTAGCTGCTGCTGACCTCGCCCAACGAGGAGAACCTTTCCGATTCGAATCATCTATGGCAAAACTCGTGTCCACAGAAGGTGCTGGACGGGTAGTCGACCGTTCGATGCAAATATTTGGAGGATTGGGAATGAGTAAAGATCTTCCATTAGAAAGGTGGTATCGAGAGCTACGCATCCGCCGCATCGGTGAAGGACCCTCTGAGGTGCAAAGAATTGTCATGGCTCGCGACTTACTGAACATCAGAAGTGGATCCTAGATAGCCAATAACACAGAGATTTCATCATTATCTGAGGAGAAATACAAATGACCATTGATTTCGAGGTAGCTAACCACATAGCCACAATCACCATCAACCGGCCGGAGGCCTTGAATGCGATGACGCCAGACATGTATTCCAAGTTGTCTGAATCTTGGGTCGAGGTACGTGATAATCCTGAGATTTGGGTAGCAGTAGTGACTGCCGCATCGCAGCCCAATCGTCCTCCGGAGAAACAAGTATTCTCCGCGGGTGCGGATCTTAAGCAAACGATACCGCAGCGCCCCGAAGCTCACGAATTTTGGCAAACGCAAAGCAACCAAATCCTCAACCGAGGACTCGAAGTCTGGAAACCAGTTGTTGCCGGCATTAACGGACTGTGTCTCGCCGGAGGAATGACGCTATTGCTCGCCACTGACATCCGTATTGCTTCAGAGCATGCTCTATTCGACCTTTCAGAAGTAAAACGAGGCATCTTACCCGGTAACGGAGGTACGCAACGAACTATCAGACAATTGCCTTATCCGATTGCGATGGAGGTGCTTCTTCTCGGAAGAAGGCTGACTTCAGAACGAGCTGCACATTACGGGTTGATTAATGAAGTAGTAGAACATGACAAAGTTCATGAAACCGCGATGGAGCGTGCCGAAGAATTAGCGGCTATGCCCCCTTTGGCGGTGAGAGCGATCAAAGAACTCTCGGTGCGAGCGCAGTACATGCCATTAGGTGACGGCCTTCGACTTGAATCAGCCATGCAGGCCAGACTTGGCTTCACCGAAGATGCAAAAGAAGGGCCACGAGCTTTTGCAGAGAAAAGAAAGCCTGAGTTCAAAGGCAGATAAAAATACATCATTCAGTAAAAGGATTTCACCATGGTAATCAGTAACGACACTGGACTTTCTGGACTCGTGACAAACGATGATGCTGTTCAGATTGCCACAGGATTCGCATTCACCGAAGGCCCAATCTGGCTTGTCGATCAGAACGTTTTATTGTTCAGTGATATCAATAATCAGCGAATCCACCGTTGGACTAAGTCCACTGGTGAAGTAGACATATATCGGGAACCAAGCGGGCATTCGAATGGTCTTACTGTAGATAACGAAGGGAAACTACTCGCGTGCGAGCACTCGGGGAGACGGGTCTCGCAGGCCTCATATAACGATTCGGTCGTGAATAGCCTTGCGGATCATTGGGACGGCAAGCTCCTCAACAGCCCCAACGATATAGTCGTTCATAGCAATGGGTCTATTTACTTTACGGACCCAACATACGGGCTACCGCAACCCGGGCGGGTACATGTTCAGGGCAACCCGGATGCCAAACAAGAACTTAATTTTCAAGGAGTTTACAAGATTGATCCAGATGGAAAGCTAGAACTCCTCACAGATATATTTACGCAGCCCAACGGTCTAGCATTATCACCTGACGAAAATCAATTGTACGTTGGTGACTCTAAAGATGGTCTCATTAGAACATTTGATATCGATGAAAACGGCCGACTAGAAAATCAACAATTATTCATTGATATGTCCTCAGACGACAGGCCCGGAAACCCAGATGGAATGAAAGTTGACACCGAAGGAAGGCTCTGGACCACCGGAGCAGGAGGTGTCTGGGTCATTGAGCCCAATGGCACAGTACTTGGACAAATTGAATTCCCAGAATTACCGGCAAATATTGCATTCGGTGGAGACAATTACCAAACTATCTTCCTTACCGCACGCACAAGCGTATATAGGCTAGACGTGAATGTAACAGGGATCAGACCACCAGTGTATCGCTGACCAAAGTAAGTAAATCTTCTACTTTTGGTTTAACCAAGCCATCATTGAACGGACTTCTGAGCCGACTTCTTCAACAGGATGTTCAGCTGTGATTCGTCTCAGTGCTCTGAAATGTGGCTGACCAACTTGATTCTCCAGAAGCCACTCGCGAGCGAATTTACCCTCTTGAACTTCAGCAAGAATTTTACGCATCTCATCTTTAGTCTCACTAGTAATAATGCGTGGTCCTCTCGTGTACGCCCCATATTCAGCCGTGTCAGAGACTGATGAGAACATCGCAGCTAATCCACCTTCATACATAAGATCAACAATAAGCTTAATCTCGTGGAAGGTCTCATAATATGCGGATTCAGGCTGATATCCGGCTTCAATCAAGACTTCAAATCCTGCTTTAGCCATCTCTGCAATACCTCCACACAGAACTGCTTGCTCGCCAAACAGATCGGTTTCGGTTTCTTCTCTGAAAGTTGTTTCGAGAATTCCGGCTTTAGTAGCACCTAGGCCTTTCCCATAGGCCAGCGCAACCGCGAGGGCTGATTCACTGGCATCTTGATGAATTGCAACAAGAGCAGGCACTCCACCGCCCTCTTGGAACACTCGACGAACCAAATGGCCTGGTCCTTTGGGTGCGATCATGGACACATCAATATTTGGAGGAGGATTGATCGCATCGAAATGGATATTAAACCCGTGCGCGAACATAAGGGTTTTACCAGACTCAAGATGTGGCTCAATGTGTTCCTTGTATACTTGAAACTGTATCTGATCGGGAACCAAGATCATTATGACATCACAAGTCTGAGCTACTTCGTCCACCGTACCTACAGCTAGTCCTGCTTCCTTGACTGCATCCCAGGATTTAGAACCGGGATACAGCCCAACTGATACATCTACTCCTGATTCATGCAAATTAAGGGCGTGCGCATGCCCTTGTGATCCAAAGCCAATTATCCCAACCTTCTTGTCATCTAGTACTGAAAGATCTGCATTGTTCTCGTAATATACTTTGGCCAAAACCATCCCCCTTTGTTAATCCTAAATTCAGTTGATTCAATCACTTAAATGCGGCAGCTGTCCAGTTGGTATTCTCCCAGACTCCATATGGAATCTACGGAGCTCGTCATCCTCAAATTCAACAACCTGAGTGGTATCTTCACCCCTTACCAAAGCAATCGCTCCTGTCCGCACCATCTCCAAAATACCATATGGCCGAAGATTATCCGTTAAAGCCTCTATTGTCTCATTTGCAGCTGTGATCTGGATTATCAGACTTGAGACAGAGAGGTCAACAACAGATGCCCTAAATATCTCGACCACATCCAATATCTCGCGCCGCTGGTCAGGTCTTGCCATGACCTTGATAAGTGCGAGCTCGCGTTCTATCGATTCAGTCGAATCAAGAACGGCTGCATTTATGACATCTATTAACTTATCAAGTTGCTTCGCTACCTGATCACCGACCTCACTGGTACCCTCGACCACAATCGTCATCCGAGAAACACCCTGCTCGTCAGTTGTGCCTACCGCTAGGCTTTCGATGTTGTATCCGCGCCTGCGAAACAGCGATGCTACTCGGGTCAAAACACCCGGACGGTCCTCAACCAAAGCAGCGATAGTTTGTCGCGAGCCATTTCGACTTACCTTCATACTATTTTCCTTATCATTTCGTCCAATTTTAAATACGAGATGCTAGCTCATACCTGACTCTTCAGCGGATTCTATCGTCTCGCTTAGGGCAGCACCGGCCGGCACCATAGGCCAAACATTGTCCTGCCGAACGACGCGGAAATCTATAAGTACAGGTCCCTCCGTGGCTTCGGCTTCCTCTATAGCAGCATCCACATCTTCCTGGTTATCAACCCTGATCCCCTTGATCCCATAAGCCTCTGCAATTTTGAGAAAATCTGGTTGAGAAATATCTACATCGACTAGATTTTGATCGTAGAAGAGTTCTTGCCACTGGCGAACCATCCCGAGATAGCAGTTATTCATTATTGCCATCCGCACCGGGAGTTTAGCGTCTACCATCGTACCGATTTCCTGGAAGGTCATTTGAAATCCACCATCACCACAAATAGTCCAAACAGATCGATCTGGGCATGCTGCCTGAGCACCCATAGCAGCAGGCACTTCAAACCCCATCGTCCCCAGTCCACCTGATGTTATGAACTGACGGGGTCTAGAGATCGCACCGAACTGTGCTGACCACATCTGATGTTGACCCACGCCTGTACAAAGAACTGATTCGGTTCCAATGTAGTCAGCAATTCGGGCAATCGCGTATTGAGCAGTAAGTTCAGGGCCTTCAGGCACTGACATCGACGCTCGATGTCCGATCCTCAAGTCATCAATCCACGAAAGCCAGTCTGGGTGAGTTGCTTTCTGCACTGTATTGGTTAATTGCTTGAGTACATCACAGACGTTTCCAACTATTGGAACATGAGTTTCAAGGTTTTTTTGATGCTCGGCAGGATCAATATCCACATGAATGATTTTTGCCGTAGGGTTCATGTCCTCGAATCTTCCCAAGGCCCGGTCGTCCATCCGCATCCCAAGCCCAATGATCACATCCGCATTTGAAGCAGCATGATTAGCCCAATAAGAACCGTGCATCCCCATCATTCCATAGGAAAGGACATGATCGGGTGCGATGGATCCCAGCCCAAGCAGGGTATTCACGACAGGGGTGCCCGATTTTTCTGCAAACTTTCTAAGGTCATCGGCGGCATCAGATAAAATGATCCCATGACCCGCAAAGATTAGCGGGCGCTCTGACTGATCGATGATCTCAGCCGCTTGCTGTATTGAATCCTGCTCAGCGGTTGACGGTGGATTATATCCTCGAACATTTATCGTCTCGGGCCAGCTGAATTCAGCTTCTTCAATGAATACGTCTTTCGGGATATCAATATGCACCGCACCCGGCCTACCTGTTGTGGCAATATATGCTGCCTCTTTAAATGCATACGCAAGATCATCGGGTCGCATAACCAAATAATTGTGCTTAACCGTGGGCATGGTAATACCAGTTATATCAGCTTCCTGAAATCCGTCTTTCCCCAACAGTGAACGAGTGACATTTCCGGTAATAAACAGTGTGGGTACCGAATCCATGTGGGCATTCGTAATAGCAGTCACAAGATTTGTGGCTCCTGGACCTGACGTAGCCAATGCAACACCAAGTTTCCCCGAGGCACGGGCATATCCATCCGCCGCATGTCCGGCTGCCTGCTCGTGACGGACTAAAATATGATTTATATCAGGATACTGTGGAAAGCGATCATAAAGAGGCAGAACTACCCCCCCGGGATAGCCAAATAGCGTATCCACTCCAAGCTCCTGTAAGCATCTTAAAACAATGTCGGCACCACTTATTTTTGACATATTTGCTTTCTTTCTTTTCGGTGTTTAAGAAAAGCCAAAAGACTATTTCATCGATATTCTCAAGGTATCTCGATAGATAACGTTCCTAAACTTTAATTATTAACTTAATTAGGTAAAGCGTAAACTTGATTTGCAAGATTTTCGCAACATGGCTCGACACGCGAGCGGGCGGGCGGCCAGAAGGCCACCCTAGGACACGTTAACCACGACGGACACCGACAAGTGTGTGCACACTGTTGTTAACCTGGTGTCTGAATACATCGTGTTCATAGTATCCCGTAGTCTCCGGTAATCTTGCGGAAGAGTCAAGTCAATTAAGATGGTTCCTGCGCCATCGGGAGATAAATGATCCCGCCATCGCAGTAGGAGTAAGAAGTTTCCTGCCAACCGCACCAAACCTAGCAGTCAAGTCTATGTAGGTGGAATCACCACGAATCAAATCAATCGCCCCGGTCCAGAAAAGATCCAAATGCTGGAGCATCCATATAAATGGGCGTGGATAAGCGTGTAGTATTTCCATCAAGGCATGTGATGTTTCTATTTCGGGAATCAAGTCTTTTTCTAGCTTGCTAGCATAGGACACGAGGGAAGAGGACTGACCAGTCAGATACTGCCCTACTACCGGTGCGACAGCCATTCCGGAGCTAAGAGCAGCAAAAATACCTTCACCAGACAGTGGATCAACTAAGCCCGCTGCATCACCGAGCAGGGCCGAACCTCCCCGCGTTAAAGCTGCGGAACTCTGACGCATTGGCAGATGGTGGCCGCGAAGATTTTCTATTTTCCGTAAATCGACCCCATATATTTCTGCCAATCTTGTGAGGGCTGAACTTAGTCTCTTACCACCACTATCACGACTAGCGCCCACGCCTATATTGATGTGATCCTTTTTAGGAAAAATCCAGCCGTACCCATCGGTAAGATATCCAAAATTAAGAACAACCGTGTGAGCAAATCGTTCTGGAACACCCTCAGGAAAATAAATATTCCCTTCGAGTGCTACTGCACCTCCTAGATGTCTATCGTAGCCAAGTCGATTTGCTGTAATCCCATTTGCTCCATCAGCACCTAATATAACTTTTGACAGAATCCTCGTGCCAGATTTGGTAGTCACAGAAAAACCATCTCCAGCCAGAGACCTTATATCCTGAACCAACTCACTGTCCCGGAATACCGCACCAGATTCCTGCGCTTTCTCTGCCAAGAACGCATCAAGTTTAGACCTTTGTGTCATATAGGTTAAAGTTTGCGAAGACTCCCGAAAGATTGGTTTCTCATCGCGCAAGGCGATTTCAGCCGAGCTGATAATATCCTCAACCACCGGATCAATTGAGAATGGAAGAAGTGACTCACACCGAACAGTGACTCCACCCCCGCAAGGTTTGTCACGCGGAAACTTAGCCCTATCCAGTAAGGTAACTTCAAAGCCAGAACTAGCGATTTGATGAGCCGCGATGCTACCCGCAGGACCGGCTCCGACAACGAGTACTTCTGTCTCTATATTCCCCATAAATCAAGGTTATACCTGTATAGATATACAGTCATGACTGAGTGATTAAGAATAGATCCGAATAGCTGATTCCGTCAAAAAGATTCCTAGTAGCGGCCAGATATTTGCTAGTAACACGAGTCCCCTACCTACCAGATTGTTACCGAAATGACAAAGGAAGCCTAGGCAGACGCTGGACACCACGAACCAACTGATCATTTCTGGAATCTGAAAGAGAAGTCTGCTATCCCACAATTCGATAAAACGAGGTTCAGGACTACTCAAAGGAAATGCTCCCTCTAGATACGTTGGAATTGAATCCACTCTCAATCCAACAAGTATCCACATAAGACCAGTAAGAAGAATACTCAACGCCACCAAATACCACCAAATATAATCAGTGAAAAACTTAACTATGTGATGGTATGAATGCTCTACAGTCAGTCCACGACCTTGTTGACGGCTCCTGCTAGACCCATATTCCCCTATAGAAGCAGAAAAAGCTGCCTCGTCCGTGACACCTAATCCAAAAACACAATCATTTGTCTCCACATAGAACAAATCTCTTCCCACACCTGAACAGGAAAAAATATAGATATTTTTTTGGTCCACAGTGGAGGGACCACTAGCTGATTTTCCCTCCACGTTATAAAAACCAAACATCGACAGCGGATTCGCTGTGAAACTTGTGGTGAAAGTTCCCACCCCCACTTTCTCAATCAGATGTAGCGGAATTACATGCGTTATAAGGCCTAGTTTCAACCTAAGAGCATCTTCAAACACTTCAAAATTCATTGTATGAAAAACGTAGGCCTGGTAGGTAAGGACTGGAATTAACACTAGGGCTAATCCGCCAAGTGTATAACAGGCAGTCCTGAGCGCGCTTAACTCCTGCGAGGATGCGTATAGAAATAAACACAGCGCGAACGCTACGATTACTAGGCTCAACGCTGCGTATGCAAGAACAATTTTTGACCAGGATGGTCGGAGAGTTGCAGAATCATTCATGCTGGGAAAAACTACTTCTTATATACAGAATCTAACCAGCCATGGTATTTGTCGAGCTCTCCCGTTATCGCATTGAAAAATAATTTCTGTAACTCACGAGATATCGGCCCTGGCTTACCATCTCCTACCTCAACTCGATCGACCTCAGTGACTGGCGTTACATGCGCTGCAGTCCCAGTCATAAATAGCTCTTCAGCAATATATAGTTCTGACCGATCGATCGTCCTTCGCTCGACAGTTAATCCCAGTTCTTCCTGAGCAAGAAATAACGCTGTATCAAGGGTAATACCTTCCAGAATATTGTCACTGGGTGGAGGAGTAATCAAAACGCCGTTTCGGATCATTACCAAGTTTTCACCTGCACCTTCAGAAACATGACCATCCTGGTTGAGCATAATTGCTTCCGTCATGCCATTCTGTTTTGCTTCACTCGTTGCCAAACCGTTATTGACATACAAACCTGAAACCTTAGCCCTCGCCGGGATCGAAGTATCGTCAACTCTGCGCCAGGAGGAAGTCATTACTGTGGCACCGGCCTCGGGGTCGAGGTAGTCACCAAGCGGCCTGACATAAAGCAATAGCTTATCTTCCACTGAGTGAATGGCCGGTCCAATATCAAGACCAGATTTATAGACCATAGGCCGAATATAAATATCTTCGCGATAATCACATCGTTCGGCCAATTCAACCACAAGCCGAGAGATTTCCTGTACATCGTACTTGCCGTTCATTCTGATAATTCGGGCACTCTGAACGAGACGCTCAATGTGCTCGTGTACCTTAAACAGATAAAGTTCTTCGTGTGTCGAATTCCAATTACCACGAATACCCTCAAAAACAGCAGTACCGTAATTAAATGCGTGGGTCATTACATTCAGAGAGGCTTCCTCAATAGGCACAAACTCGCCTTCAAAATAGGCCATCTGCTTTGCCATATGAATCCCCCCTTTACCAACCCCAAAAAATATAATGAGTCGATAAGCAATGATAGATCGTTAGAATTTTCTGCACAATCTGAAAACTCCACGCGACTACCTTAGAGCACTTCTTCAAATAGAAGACAAAAAAGTGACAATCCCTGCGAAACCGGTTCTGTTGGTAATCTAAAGTAATGACCACGGACACATTTCTTACTGGCGCTAATTTCGATATCGGATCAATACCTATTACTGTCGTAAATGACGGTCACTTTATGTATGATGCTGGCGCGATTTTCGGAGTCGTACCACGAGTTATGTGGGAAAGAAATGTGGTAAACACGATAGACGATCAACACCGCATACCTCTTGGTCTTAATTGTATACTTCTCCGCTCACAGGGAAAAAATATTCTTCTAGATACAGGTGTGGGTGGAAAACCAGGAGATCGGGCGAATGCAACGCCGCTCGAACATGGAAATCTAATCTCATCATTGGAGAGTCAGGGAATACTCCCTGAGGACATCGACATCGTAGTCAATACACATCTCCATTTTGATCACTGCGGATGGAATACATCACCTGGGGAAAATGAGGACGAACCTTTAGTCACGTTTCCAAACGCAAAATATTACATTTCTGAAAAAGAATGGGCTGATGCCACTAACCCAAATGAACGCACCCGAGCTACTTATCTAAGCAAAAACCTAAATCCAATCGAGGATCATGTGGAACTATACTCCGATGAACTGAAAGTTACGGATAATGTCATTCTTACCCCAACTCCAGGGCATACGGAAGGCCATAGTGCAGTCATCATAAAATCAGGGCAAGAGTGGGGAGTATATGTAGGAGACATGGTTCAGCATCAAACACAACTTGAACGGACAGCCTGGGTCTCAGGATTAGATGTTTTGCCTTTAGTCTCGATGGATACGAAGAAGCGGCTCGCCGAAGAGTGCATTGATGCTGAAGCACTCATAATGTTCTGTCATGGACCTTATCCAGGCGTCGGTCGCCTCAAATTGGACGAACGTGGATTTCGCAAGTGGATAGATGAGCGTTCCTCTGACCACTCACACTAACGATAATGGATACTAGAAATGGATGACAATACTGACCAGGACAATTCTCGAACGCCAATAATTCCCACAATCGGCGGAGCCCTGCGTACCAACGTGCTAGCGCTGGCTCATCTTCATATGAAAGCGAATTGGCATCCAGCCCCGGTTCACTCCTTCACCCTACCTCTATGGTATCGGGGAACGTACGACGAGCAGATGACGGCACGGACAAGGAGTGTTATCGCTGATCGTTCCTATCTTGGCAGATTCTATGTCACTGGCGAAGATACGGAAGCTCTTTTAGAAAAAATTTTCGCGACTGATCCAAGACGTATGAGTATCGGAAATATTGGCCCGGCAATCGCATGTAATCAAGATGGGACGATCTTTGACATAGTGGCATGGGCCAAGCTTGACTCAAATAGATGGGTGATCATCACAGGTCCGCGGACTCAAACAGCCCTATTAATTGCACTCCAAGCCGCGGTGGGTCCCGATAGTGACGTTGTAATTCGTGACCGGATTGAGGAGTCTGTCTTGCTCCATGTATCAGGACCAACAGCGGCAAAGGATTTGGTTTCTGCGCTAGGTCCAACGATCCCTGAGGCAGTTCCAACAGGGGAGGCTCACGAAATCCTTTTGGGTGGATATAGAGCGCTTGTCGCCAGATACAGCGATACTGGTGAAGATGGCTACTACCTATTGACATCGCCTGAGGTGGGCGAACATATTTGGCAGCAAATGTTATCTGTAGGGACTGAACCAATGGGTCTTGCTGCGTCAGATGCGCTACGGCTTGAAGCAAACCGACTTGAGGCCCCCACTGAAACTCCGGCTCCCTCTACTCCTGCCCATGCTGGACTAAACCACCTCGTGGACTTTGTGGCATCCGATGGAATAAAACGTGACTTTGTCGGCTCAAATTCGCTTCGTAGCCCTGACACCATGGCTAGACCTGAAAGGCTACTCCGAGCTTTAGTCTTGGGAGATAAAGGACTGGCAAAAAAAGGAGACCCGTTAGTAAACTCGTCAACTGAACAACCAATTGCGGCGTGCGTTGCTGGGATATATTCCTCCCAGGGGCAGGTGAGTGTTGGGTTTGCTTATATACCCACTGACCAATTAACTGAACAACTAGAAATAGTCACCGAATCAGGTAAATCGACAGTCACAATCATCGCGCCTGCACGACTTCTTCAAGTCCTCAAAACTAGGGCGAATTAGCGAGCCCTACTTCCTCCATCGACTGGATAAATGCCGCCAGTTACAAACCCTGCATCATCAGAGCATAAATAAGTCACTAGACCGGCAACATCCTCCGGCTGACCAATTCGACCTAGCGGATAGACTTCAGACAGACGATCTTTGGCTGCCTCAATATCGTCAGGATTTCCTCCCCGCAATACTGCTTCACCCATTGGGGTATCGATCACAGCCGGGCATACGGCATTAACTCGTATGTCATGCGGCCCAAGGCTCATGGCTGCAGATTTCGTCATACCCACAACAGCGTGTTTACTCGCTCCGTAGGCGAACACAGGCGGAGTTCCGCTTAGTCCAGCCACAGAGGCGGTGTTAACTATCGCCCCCGTCCCACTCTGCATCATAGCCTGAGCCACGAACTTCATCCCAAGCCATACACCTTTAACATTCACAGACAAGACGCGATCAAAATCTTCTTCTTGATACTCAAAGAGATTATTCCATGGTCCTAAAATACCCGCGTTGTTGAAAAAAGAGTCGATCCGTCCGAATTTGTCCATCCCCTGTGACACATATCTTTCGACTTCGTCAGATTTACTCACGTCTGCAGCAATCATCATGACATTCGCACCAGCACGCTCCACGCGTGCTGCAACTTCCTCCAAGGAAGTCCCATCCAAGTCAACAAGTACTAAATTTGCCCCATCCTCGGCAAATCGATGAGCAGTGGCTGAGCCAATGCCGCCCGAAGCACCAGTTACAACCGCAACTTGTCCACTAAATCTCTTTTCAGATGACATTTTTTCCCCTCTGTTATCGAATGCTCGTGACCTTCCGAGAATAAAATAGCATAAAGAAAGGAGCATCTCCGTAGAGATGCTCCTTTTTAAGTTCGTTGCTCAAAAGAAGCAATGAATTCCTGATTGAACTAAGCGTCCAACCACAGCCACGGCGAGTTTTCAGTACCCATACCGTAAGACTTCCACACACGGTAACCGCGTAGAGAGGAATCGGCACCAGTCCAACCCACACCTGCTCCGGCCTGACCGGGAACATAGTACATATTTTCCGCGTTAATCTTTTGGATTTCGTGGATGTACTCTCTCCTCTGCTCATAGTCAGCCTCAGCTGCCTGCAAAGCGTCAAGCTCACGGATCTTCATGTCTTTAATGCGACCATGGTTACGCTCATTATCACCGAACATTCGTGGGAAATATCCACCAACTTCAGGGAATGGAGTCTCATAACCCCAAGCAATACCGCTAAAGTTACCAGTGAATGTCTGAGTAATATACTGTGAGGAGTAGTCCTGATGCTCGATCTCACTCGTGAGTCCGGAAGCAGTCAGATACGCCTGGATTGCCTCACCGATCTTATTGAAGGTTCCACCTGTACCACCGTATGGGTAGTACTGGAATTTAATGCTCGAACCATCGTAACCAGTAGCACTCAACAGTTTTGCGGCCTCTGCTGGATTGTACTTAAAGTCCTCTCCAGCAGCTCCCATCTTCGGATCAGTCGGGTTCAGCCACCATTTCTCAAAACCTGCTGGTATCAAGTTGTTCCAGCGCAATAGATCGGCGCGTGAACCAACTCCGGCCTTCTCCATAGCCTCAACCTCATAACCAAGCTCCGTAATCGCATCACGGTCCTGAGCCATCGAAGTGAATCGACGGAATCTGAGGTCCTGCCATATCGGATTTGTGTCAAGCTCGTTGTTAGAGAAGTAGAGGAATGACATCAGTGCGGGCCGAGCACCATACCACTGAATACCGGGCATCTCTTCTTTTGTTGGAATAACATCATTTGCGTTCACACTGTTCAGATAATGCAGGTTCCCTGCCTTGAGCTGTGCAAGTCGGTTCTGATATTCCGGAACACTTATCCAATGGAATGCGTCGGCAAATGGAGCCGCATATTCACTTCCCATTGGTGCTAAAGAGCCGTGCCAATTTGGGTTTCGAGAGAACATAAAGTCAACTGATGGCTCATATTTCTCAAATATCCAAGGGCCTGAACCGATGATTTCTTTCGCAGGATCGAAACCGCCATTGTGAGCCTCTACAGGCTGCACGTGCAATGCGTTCGGATCAGCAAGAGTATCGATAAATGTTGCTGATGGAGCACCACATACAAACTTAATTGTGTGGTCATCTATAGCTTCGGCCGAATCAATGTTAGGGACAGTGTCCTTGTTCGGCGAATCGTCGGCAATCAACTTATCCCATGAAGAAAGTACATCTGCGGAAGTTACCTCGCGCTCGTTGACCGGCGCCTTGTTGTGGAACTTCACTCCTTGCTTCAATTTAACAATCCAAGTAACTGCATCCTCAGTCTCAGCTGATTCAGCAAGATCAGGCACTGGACCTAGGTTATAAGGACTGGTGCCTTCTTCAGTACCGTTTCTAAACAATCTACTGACGGAGAACAAACTTGGGTACTTCGAAAGATACGAAAGGTTCCCATACGGATCAATAGTTGGAGGGTCCTGAACCCAGCTCCCAACAATTGTTCCACCGCGCTTGACTCCCGGATATGGATCAACATTTGCGGCTGTTGTCGCAACTGCCGCAACTGACGTCTGTGTTGACGTGGCCTGTGCGGCCTGTGTTTCTCTCTGCTGAGCCAAAGTCGCTGTTGCCTGAGCAGCCGTCGAACTTGTAGCCTCTTCTTCGTCGCTTCCACCGCACCCAATGAGTGCAGCGCCCGTAATACCGGCAGCAGCAACACCTGCTCCGCGTATCACAGAGCGTCTGGAAACTCGTCGTTGAGCTCCCAATCTACTCCAATAATTCTTTTCCATTCGAATTCCCTTCCTTGTCGTTCTCTACCGGCGACACACTGCGTGCAGTGTCCCCTCTGCCTGGTTTCTCAGCCGGTTGGGAGACTATACAGGATTTTTCAAGATTTAGGGAGATAATTCTTCCATTCTTTAACCGCATTATTCGTCGTCTAAACAGCTTAAATTAGCCTACAATGTGCCCAGTAAGTGTTACTAAGATAGATATCGCTAGAGTCTACTTCTCTTAGGACGACACTAAATCGATTGAGGAGTCTCCATGAAAATTGAAATGTTCCATTTACATCCCTACCGCGACCTTCCTGAAGACTTCGCTGAGAAATACCGATCTGTATGGGTAGACGTCCCAATCGAATTGTTTGATCCCCCTAAGGCTCACGAAATGTACAACTGGACTTTGGACGAACTTGAATACGGCGCGTCTCTTGGTTTTGATGGTGTCTGTGTAAACGAACATCATCAAAATGCCTACGGTTACATGCCATCCCCTAATATCATGGCGGCAAGTCTGGCCAGGCGAACCAAAGATGTAGCAATAATCGTGATGGGAAATTCGATTGCTCTATACGACCCCCCCACAAGAGTCGCTGAAGAAATGGCTATGCTCGATTGCATATCAGGTGGTCGGATGGTCTCCGGTTTCCCTACCGGAACTTCGATGGATACAAACTATGCCTATGGCCAAAATCCTGCGACTCTTCGTGATAAGTACTATGAAGCTTCTGATCTGATACTCAAAGCCTGGACAGACCCAGAAGTTTTCACGTGGGATGGACGGTTCTTTCAACTGAGATACGTCAATATATGGCCTCGACCAGTACAGCAACCTCATCCACCCGTATGGGTGCCAGGCGCGGGCTCCATAGAAACCTGGGATTGGTGTCTCGATCAGTCATTCAACTATGCATATTTGTCATATTCAGGATTCAAACGTGGTAAACAAGTCATGGATGGCTTTTGGAATAAGGCTGACCAGCGCGGTATGGAAAAAAATCCCTATCAGGCAGGCTTCCTACAGCTCGTCGTAACAGGTGATTCATTGGATGAATGTGCTGAGAAATATGGCCCGCATATTGAGTATTTTTTCAATAAGATGCTCCATACATATCCTGGCTTCGGAGACGCCCCAGGATATCGAACACTCGACACGTTAAAGGCTGGACTACTGGGACAAATTGGCTCGTTTGGTGAGCGCCCTGGTGGGAGTACCTGGGAGACTCTGCTTGAGGCTGGAAATGTTGTTGCCGGAACCCCGAAGGACGTAACCGAACAGCTGGAACAGGTAGCTTTAGACTTGAATATTGGACATTTGATGCTCTTGCCGCAAATCGGCTCTATGCCACATGAGCTGGCTATGGAAAATATTAAGAAGACTGCCACGGAAGTAGTCCCGAATCTACGGCATCTGCACTCTGATTATGAGGACCGCTGGTGGCCACAAATGTTAGCTGGACGAGTCCAACAGCAACCCATGTTCAATAACCCTGAGCTCGCAGAGGCAGCCGGCGGCGGCGCTTAAGTCAGAAATTACAGCAGGGACTCTGCCCAGTATTTTTGACTTGCATGCGAGTGTGGTTCCTCTTGCTCGAAGGAGCACTATAATTTCATAGATCCATCGAACATTGATAGTCACGGAGTGAATGTGTCACAGGGCAATCTTTCTGCAAAATTCCACACCCGAGTTACGCGCTCAAAAGTGCTTGTCTTTATAGTCTTGATTGGTCTCATAGCCTTCCTACCAAGCACCTTGCTTGTTGCACGGTCTGTATGGCTAACTCAACAAGCTGAAATCGTCGTAAGAAAATTACCTGATGGGAAGCTTGAATTCTGCCTAGATGTCGGAGCTGGCGAACAACCAGAGCGCCAATGTCCGAAACTCCGCATGTTTGATTATGAAAACTCAGTTACGGGGACCTGGTACCGATCGACCCCAATACTGATTACTTCCCCCGACTCGGAAATACAAAGTCTTGATCCTGCAAGTGGACTGTACCGGACTCAGGTGGGGGACAGCATGGCCAGCGTTTCCGAAAAATTTGATATTTCTATTCCTGATTTGGTTAGACTGAATCCAAATGTAGGAATAATATTGCGAGCCGGTCAAATATTGACTGTAGATACCGACCTGGCGCCAGCAATCACGGTGGGGACTGTTCGTTCGGCCGAAGAAATCAAGGCCGGTACTTATACGGTTGTTAGCGGGGACTCACTAGGTGCGATTGCCGACCGATTCGATTTGACTATTGCAGAGATAACCAAGCTCAACCCAAGTATCACGAATCCAAATTCCTTATCAATAGGTCAGACACTGATAGTTGAAGGAGGAGCTCCGTCAGCCTCAACCGCTTCTGCTAGTAATAATGGCTCTTCAAGTACCTACACTGTTCAAAGTGGGGACACATTGAATGCCATTGCAGCCAAATTTTCTATCACTCCCGCCGAGCTCCGAAGCGCAAATCAACTGTTAAATCCTGATTCACTTTCGATTGGGCAGTTACTGGTTATCCCTAGTAAATAATCTGATTCAAATGTAGCTACGAGCGCTATACTCGCCTTTAGATATCAAGTAGTGGCGAAGATTCGGGGGCCCTATGCAAACAAGACAGATCCCAGTGGGTAATGGCCGCTTCGAGATTGAGATTGCTGAGTGGGGCGACAGCGACGACTATCTATTATTTCTACACGGCATATCCGGCCTTCACGAAGATCCAGTCATCGTCGGCTTGGCGCAAGCGGGTAAACATGTCATAGCACCACGCCACCCAGGCTTTGGTGACGAAAGTCAGACTGAGCTCGACACCATCCATGACTTGGTCTATGTATATCTCGACCTTTTAGATGAGCTCGGGCTAGATAACCTTCCAATTGTTGGGCACTCGCTCGGAGGAATGATCGCGGCAGAACTCGCCGCAACACAACCGGAACGGTTTAGATCAGTCAGCCTCATATCGCCTATGGGCTTTTTCCATAAAGAAAACCCGACCTTCGACTTTTTCGCCTGCACGCCATCTGAGATGGCTGCTGCTTTTTTTCTCGATCCCGAAGGTGAGGCAGCTCAATCAGCAGGTGATACCGGTCTTCGAAGACTGGCGCAGGCTGGTGCCGAATCGGCAGAGGGAGAAGAACTAATTGAAATCTATGTCGAACGTTCCAAAACACTAGCCACTGCTGCAAAATATCTCTGGCCACTCCCCGACCGCGGATTGAAGAAAAGAATACACCGAATATCAGGCCCTGCCCAAATTGTTTGGGGAAAACAGGACAAAGTTGTGCCGATAGCATATGCGCAGGATTTTCTTGATGGGATTAAAGGATCTACTCTGACGGAAATTGATAACGCCAGCCATGAGATTCTCCTCGAGCAACCTGAGGCAGTCCTTGATGCATTGCTCTAGTGCAGAGCTGAACAAAATCATAGAATTAGGATCAGTATGACAATAGATGTACCGGCGATTATTCCATTTGTTCTTGCAGGCGCACTGATGCTCTGGGCATTAGTGACGGTCGGACTAGCATTTACTGGTGGTTACAATAATGCTGGGCTCCCGGAAATTCACTCCCGTAAAATACCAGCTGTGGAGGCAGATATCCCTCCGGAACTATTGTCCCAGTCGGGGATTCAATCTCCAACGAGTGAAAGTCGTCTGGTAGTCGCAATTCTATATCTTTCTGGTATAGGAGTTATGGGACTGTTAATACTGATGCTTGCTGCAACCGTAATCTGGTAACTTAAGCTTCAGAATATTTATTCACAACTTAGGAGTAGAAAATGGGTGACACAGTCCTATATGAACGCGAGGGTCATATAGCAACTATTACATACAACAGACCTGAAGCTATGAATGCTATAAATCCCCAATTGCGTGAGGATTTGAACGACGCATGGAGTCAGTTTCGAGAGGACGAAGACGCGTGGGTTGGCATAGTTACGGGTAACGGCCGAGCTTTCTGCGCCGGTGCAGATATCAAATCTTTTGGGCAAACTCCCAGCCAAAAAGGAAGTTTCTGGGAAATACCTTCTCTTACATCTTTGGAATCTGGTATGGAGGTATGGAAGCCTACTATCGCAGCCGTCAACGGTTATGCTCTTGGGTTTGGTTTGACTCTTGTCGCAGCATGCGATTTTGTAATAGCTAGTGAACACGCTCAGTTCGGTTTCCCGGAAGTCAGGATCGGAGTCCCAACAATACAGGGAGCTGTTCGAATGCCTAAAAAAATCGGCTGGCAAAATGCCATGGAACTACTATTGATCGGTGAACGTGTCGACGCGCAAAGAGCCAAGGAAATGGGACTCGCTTGGAAAGTTGTTGAACACGAAACACTAATGGCAGAAGCCATCGCCCTAGCGAATCGGCTACTAGACAGTGCCCCTTTAGCCGTGCGGGCGACAAAAGAAGTAGCAGCGCGTGGGCAGGAAATGTCGTTTACGGAGGCAATTCGATTCGGCGAAACTATGAGAAAGGTTGCGGGAAGTACTGATGACGCTTCATTGGGGCCTCCAGCATATCGTGACAAACGAAAACCAGACTGGACTGGCCGGTAGTCACATTATCGAGAAGAAGTTTCGAAGTTTACAGATGCTGTAACAGTCCACCATCGAGCGGGAAAACTTGTCCCGTCACGTATCGCGTGGCACTCTCTGCAGATAGATATAGTGCTAGCGGACCTATTTCATCTTTTCGGCCTGCTCTTCTCATAATCGCAAAGCGGATCGCCCTCATTGCTTCCTCGTCGTTAGGATTAATACGATCACCCATCCACTCCATATAGCCGAGTGCAATTCCGTTAACCATAATTCCGTCACCGCCAAATTCTTGTGCACAAGCCCTCACAAGGTTGTGAACTGCACTATGCGCGGCAGAATATGCAGAAGTGTTGGGCAGGCCTCTTTCACCAAGAACTGACGTAACTGACACAATACGACCAGGCACTCCTTGTCTACGGAATTCAGCCGCAGCTGATCGCATGGCAAAAAAATGTGCGTTGAAGTTAACGGCCATAACTCTCGCAAGTTCAGTCTCCGTCACAGATTCGATCGGCTTTGCCAGGAATAAATCTGGAGCGATAGCGACACAATCAAGTCCTCCTAAGTCCTTAGTGGCTTGGCGCATTGTCACCTGCACGTTTTTCCCTAAAGTCACGTCCATCACATACTCAAAAGAATTTCTCCCAAGGGCATCAATCTCTCTTTTTATTTTTCTAGATTCCATCACCGCCTGATCAGGAGTGATGGAGCACAAAGCAACATCGGCCCCTGCGACAGCATAGGTCTTGGCAATTTCGCCGCCAGCAGGGAACTCTGATCCAATTACTAAAGCTCGCTTGCCATCGAGATTGAAATGTTCAAGCACTGGAATATCTTGATTCATGTCCGGCCTACCACTCATATTCCGGTCTGTAGCCAATCGGACCAAGTCCACCGGCTAATCCTCCTCCGTCGATTACGAAAGAGCTTCCGGTGATATAGGATGATGCTTCTGAAGCCAAAAATACTGCTAATGGCCCCAATTCCCACCACTCACCCAGTCGCTGGGCCGGAATAAATTTCCCTCTTTGCTCTCTAAATATTCTTTCTTGCTCATTCTCTGGAGGGGCCTGTGACACAAATCCGGGAATAATACAATTCGATCTTATACCGTGACTGTAAAGCATCGTCGCCATTGACTTAGTGAGTGATATAACTCCACCCTTTGCTGTCGGATAAGGAAAATTTTTATTTCCACGAAGAGCAGTTCCGGACGAAGTCGTTACCAAAACACCACCATCACCCTGCTGAATCATCTGTTTCGCCGCTGCTCTGCAAGTGTAAAAAGTAGACTTGAGATTAGTACTTAGCTCTCCGTCAAACGCCCAATCTGGATATTCCCAAAACTCTGCTTGTGTCCCACCACCGATTCCGGCATTTGCGAACATCACGTCCAGTCGACCATATTCTGCTACACATCCTGCAATCAGACTGTCCACTTGCTCTGATTGCGTTGCATCAAAGGCAATACTCATGGCGTCTCCGCCACCAGATACTATCTCCTCCACTACGGAGTCAAGCTGTTTTTGAGTCCGTGATGCGACCACAATTTTGGCTCCAGCTTCAGACAAGGCCTTCGCCATTCCTCTACCTAGCCCTCGGCCACCACCGGTCACACAAATTACTTTGTCCTTTAAATTAAATTTTTCAAGTACCATAACGTTTCCTCAATGATTCTTATGGTAACGGTGCACTAGCTAAAGAAAGCTTACGATAACGGTATGGAACAGCTAGTCGATAGACCCGAAGAAATGTCGCAATGGCTCAGATGTTTATTCCCTGATATCCAGCCCGCAATGTACGAGCAAGACGGTTGTTGGATAGCATTTATGATGACGCGTGAAACCGAACATAATCCGCCATTTGCGTGGATGGCGCGGGCATTTGATGCTGTGTATCAGAATGGAGGACTACCAGAACTGCAACATCGCATGTTTCAAACTCATGGTAGTTTCAGCTGTAGTGGCGATTATTCGAAAGATGAGGCAATTCAAGTCCTAATCACTGAGACTTGTGCGATGGCTTGGTGTATGAAAGCGTTTGGTATGGATACACTCCCCACGCCGCACAAACAGATCGACCGACAGAAGGAGTATGGTAACTGGATAGTTTCTAAAATAGAAAAATTTGATTTCGGTATCCATGTTATACGTCTGAAACCAGTACGGACGCTGCAGGAAATTTGGCAACAAGTGATCGATGCAGTTGAACAAACGAAACTCACTAAACCAGAGGGCATCAGTTCTACATATCTCTATCTGGATATTTGGCACGATGGTCCCGGATATGCATATGGCGTTGGATACAATATCGATGTTACGCAACCTATCATTGATGCGCTTGCGATGTATGCGGGTGAGTCGGGCTTGCGTTATATCCTGACCCGACCATTTCAATGGGGTAATCCAATAACTGAATGGCTATAGGCTACAACTATGCAACCTGCTACTAACGTCGATATCGCCTCAGCTTTCCTACTTGGCATTTTGCAGGCAATCACGGAATTCCTCCCTATCTCTTCATCAGGGCACCTCGTGATCGCCCAAGACGTTCTTGATTCCTCGCTCGACTCACTCTTATTTGATGTCAGTCTTCACGTAGGGACTGGATTAGCGGTAGCCGTCTATTTCAGAAAACGTATTGCGACATTGATCGTCGCAAGTGCAAAATATCTTGTCGGATCAAGCACTGAACCTACAGGCCACCAACAAGCCACAATCATTCTAATTGCGACAGTACCAGCTGCCGTAGCTGGATTCTTTCTTCACGAAATTATTGAGACATACACTAGAGAACCGTGGCTGATTGTCCTTACACTCACGGTTGGAGGGATCTTCCTCTGGAAAAGTGACAGTAATCAGGAAATAACATCAGGGATCAACCGATTACGTATACGTGATGCGATTTCTATTGGATTAGCGCAAGCAATTGCGCTTGTTCCCGGATTCTCACGCTCAGCAATGACGATCGGCGCTGCAAGACTACTAGGAATCTCCCGAAGGGATTCGGCAGAATTGTCATTTCTATTGGCCTTACCTATCATTTTCGGAGCTGGTCTATTTACAATTATCGGTGCCGATTTGACAGAGCATAACGGTACTCTTGCCAATTTTGCAGTCGGAATTCTAACTTCCTTCGCTTGTGGGCTTCTAGTGATTAAATATCTTATTAGATACCTCGAAAACCATTCACTACAAATGTTTGTCTGGTACAGATTCACCCTAGCCGCTGTTATCACCGTAGTGTTATTACTGCCTTAAACCTAAGCGCAATAATCCTACTCTTTATACTGCAGGAGGCTGGTATTCGGCTCAGCAACTGCCCCTAGGTAGATCCTCTAAGACGCGGATCAAGTCTATCTCTCAAAGCATCACCAAACATGTTAAAAGACCATACCGTAGCGAAAATAAATAATCCCGGGAAAAATGCCAAATGTGGATACCGAGCAAGTTCTTCACGAGCTTCATTAAGCTCACGACCCCAAGACGGAGCTGGTGGCTGAACACCATATCCAAGGAACGAGAGTGATGACTCTAACAGTACAGCTGCTCCCACGAAGAGTGATGCCGAAACGATGACATAGGCAAAGAGATTTGGAACCATATGCTTAGCCATAATCCGCGCATCCGAAGCCCCAAGTGCCTGAGCAGCTTCAACATAGACCTCCTCACGCAGGGACAAGGCAACACCTCTAACCGTTCGTGACGACACAAACCCAGAATGCACAGCCACTACAAGAAGGATTACCAACATATCGGACGACAAGGGTCCGATATCAGGCAGTCGTGGTTCAAGCATTACTACAAACAAAATCAAAAATATCAGAGTCGGAATTGATTGAACCATTTCAACAACCCGCTGAATTGCAGCGTCAATCCACCCTCCGAAAAACGCAGAGACTGTTCCAATGAAAGTAGAAAGTAGCTTCGCCAGAATGACTGCACCGAACCCAATCATAATTGCTGTACGAGCACCGTATATCAACCGACCGTACATATCACGACCTAATGCATTTGTTCCAAACCACCATTGTGAACCTGGCGATTCGAATCGGTCACCAATATGTATACCAATGATTGAGTCAGCTTTTTGGACGCTTAGCGGCGTGAAAAGGGCTGGAACAATAGCCATAGCAACAAGCAAGACCATAATTACCGCGCCAACCATTCCCATCGGGTATTTGACGGCAAAGCTTTTAGTTCCAGCAACAGCCTTCTTGTATAGAGGCCTCTCATCAGCCTGTCGCATGCCGAAGAGAATTTCCTGGGTGTCTTCCTGTTGTGCTGCTGATGCCATTATGAGTACCTTATCCTCGGATTTAATACCGAATACAAAATATCAACTACGAAGTTCGAAAAAATAACTACAAGTGTAAATATCACCGCCAGCGCCTGTACGATGAACAAATCTCGTCCATTTAGTGCATGTATGAAATATCTTCCCATCCCAGGAATTGAGTAGATTGTCTCTATGACCACTGTGCCGCCAATTAGACCGGGGAGAAATAAGCCTATCACCGTCACGATAGGAATCAACGCATTACGCAGACCATGTTTAATAATCACAGCTCTCTCCTGGAGGCCCTTTGACCATGCAGTTCTGATGTAGTCCTGTCGCATGACTTCCAGCATCGCAGTCCGGCCAAATCGCATTTGGTATCCAGCACCTGCTGCTCCTGTAAGAATCGCTGGGAACAACATAAATCTGATATTCTCAATAGGATCTTCTAGTAAACCCGGATATGTCGGTGTCGGAACAGCCCACAGAGCGTACTTGCCAGCCAATGCGATAGCCAGTAATGCAATCCAAAAATTGGGAACTGCCAGAAGGCCTATAGCGCTTGCACGGCCAACATAGTCATACCAGGAAAACTGACGTATTGCCGAAATAATACCAATTGGAATACCAATAATGACATTGATCACCATTGCAAGTATCCCTAACTCTAGCGTGATAGGAAGCCGTTGAATTAGATCCTCGTTAATCGGTCTACCACTGTATACACTCACCCCGAAATCTCCTCGAAGCAAGTCAGCAATCCAACCGACGTACTGAACAGCCCAGTTTTGGTCTAACCCAAATTCAGCCTGTATTAAGGCCTTCGTTTCAGCATCTAAGGCTCCGAAGTCACCACCTAGAAAGTCTGTAAAATCTCCCGGCATTAAACGCATCATCGCGAACACCAAGAAAGTGGTCCCAAACAACGTCGGCACCATGAGAACGATTCGTCGTAGGATGTATCGCTGCATCTAGCCCCCTCAAGCTCTAGCACTCAGTAACAGTCTCGCTGCGGAATGTTAGCACGAACTAGGAATTTTTGTTAGCCGAATTCTTATTGAGTTCCCAGACCAAAAAACCTATCTACTCCTCAAATTTTTCCCGGAGTACATGTGCAGCTTCTTCCAGTGCTTCTCTCCCTGCCGGGAAAATGTCTGTCTCTCTTACAAACGTATGAATCTGCCCTTCGTAATTCGTAGCAATCACATTGACACCACTAGACTCAAGCATTTCTGCATACTCAATCCCTTCGTCTCGAAGCGGATCGTAGTCTGCAGTTATGATGTGAGCGTCCGGCAGATTACTCAGATCCGGAGCATCTATGGGTGATGCGTAGGGTTCCTCCCGAGACTGACCGCTCGGATCATAGTGATTCCAGAACCATTCCATCGTGTCGGCGGTCAGTCCAAATCCCTCCGCACGAGTCAAGTACGATTCAGTATCCATAGCACCACTAGTCGCAGGACAAATCATCAACTGATGCACTACTTTTGGGCCACCTCTGTCCCGGAGCATCAGGCACACAACCGCCGCAAGATTGCCACCAGCGCTCCACCCACCTACTGCGATACGCGTCTCACTGATACCAAGTCGGGACGCATTCTGAAATGCCCATACAGTACCGGCATAAGCGTCGTCTGCGGCGGCTGGATACGGATACTCAGGAGCATGTCGATAATTCACCGATATGACAACAGACCCACTGATATCACAGAGTTGACGGCACATTCCATCATTCCAATCGAGATCACCAATTACCCAACCACCCCCATGGAAATATACAAGTGCAGGAAGATCCTTTTCCTCGGATGGGCGGTATATACGTACTGGTATCGGACCTTCTGGGCCGGCAGCCTCCATATCTTCAATTGAATGAACATCAGGACCAGGGCCAGTGCCTGCAGCTTTCAACCCCTGTCGGACCTGTTCAGGCTCCAATTCACTGAGCGGTGGAGCCCCTAAGGCTGCCTGCTCTCTCAGATATTTCTCCACTATTGGATCTAAGCTCACTGCGTCCCCCTCAATAATCAAACAATTGTTGTATCTTTGAAGATGGTAGCGCTTCCGGAAACTAAATATCTTTAGGATTGAGAATGAGGTTATAAATGTCGAGTACGAGCACTGAAGCGGTTCTAGCAGAATTCATCCATGATATTCAGATCGATAGCGTGGATAAACGAATTCAGCACGAAACAACTAGGACACTAATCAATTTTTTTGCAGTAGCCTTATCCGGTTCTAAACATCCAACAGCCAACTCACTCGCCTCACTGATCCAACAAGAGGGAGGGAATGCGCTCGCAACCGTAATCGGTATGGGCCTTCAAGCCAACCTTCAACAATCCTCATTCTCGAATGGTTATCTTGCCCATCTTCAAGATTTTGATGACACGCACTTCCCAACCGTGTTACATCCCTCTGCTCCGATATGGCCGGCAACACTCGCGATAGCAGAAACCAAAAAAATGTCTGGTACCGATACATTGTTGGCGGGGATGATTGGTCTCGAGGTGGCTTGTAGAGTCGCAAATTCGGTACACCCCTGGCACTACGACCAAGGGTGGCACATCACCGGGACGGCAGGCGTTTTTGGGGCAGCAGCAGCAGCCAGTCGTCTATTAGAACTCTCGCCCGAGCAAACAATCCAAGCCTTGGGATTGGCCGGCACACAATCTGCTGGAGTCCGGGAAACATTTGGTACAGCGGGTAAACCACTGCATGCTGGTCACGCCGCCTCGTCAGGTGTTCATTCCGCGTTGCTGATACAGAATGGATTTGATGGCCCTACACAAATACTAAGTGGCCGGAGAGGATGGCCAGCTGTGTATTCCTCGGATGGATTCGATCCCAGCCGCATTACTGAAGGATTAGGTACCAGATGGGAATTACTCAACAATGGACTGAAGCCTTACGCTAACGGCGTCGTTTCACATCCTATTCAAGATGCCATTATTACTCTGCGAAACGAACACAAACTCGCTCACGAAAGTATCGAAGAGATCAACCTCCAGGTACACCCGTTAGTTTTTGAACTTATGGACAGACCAAACCCTACAACCGGACTAGATGCAAAATTCTCATTTCAGCATTGTGCTGCAACCGCACTCATTTATGGATCAGGGACTGATGAACAATTTTCCGACCTTCGCGTGAACGAACCAGAAGTACAGGCCCTGCGAGCAAAGATACAAGCAACCATCAACAATTCGTTTCAAGAAGATGAAACTGATGCTTCGATACGGACCTTAGACGGGATGACGTATCAGGTTCATATCGAACATGCATCCGGCTCACCAAAGAATCCACTCAGTGACGAAAAGTTAACTAAGAAATTCAACGACTTAACTCATCCGGTAATAGGCACCCAAGAAGCGCAACAGCTCCTCTCAGGATTAGAGGATATTGCCAATACTACAGACATCTTGGAACTCATGCGGATTGCTCGGGGTGGTCAGACTAATCGCTAGTCATGCCTACCTCCAGACTTTCAAGAAGCCTGCTTTTCATCGTGACAAATTCTGGGTCAGTAGAGAGCTGAACCGTTCTGGGACGAACGAAATTGACATCAATCTCATCATGCATACGGCCTGGCCGCCCAGTCATAACATACACTCTGTCTGATAAAAACAGAGCTTCTTCTACATCATGAGTCACCAACAATCCTGATCTATTAGTTTCTGTCCAGACCGACTGTAACCACTGATGCATCTCCCGACGAGTGATCGCGTCCAAAGATCCAAAAGGTTCGTCAAACAACATGATCTCTCGAGGCATCAAGAATGTCCTCATCAGTGCCAGTCTTTGTCGCATCCCCCCTGATAACTGAGCAGGCCATGCATTTTCAAACCCTCTCAGACCAAATTGATCGGTCAAACGATCGAATTCACGCTCTGCATTCTGAACATCCACACCAGCAATTCGAGCCCCTAGTAGCGCATTTTGTCTAACTCGAAGCCAAGGCAATAATGAATCAGTTTGCGGCATATAAGACACAACTTCACGAAGACTACCGCCCGCTCGAGAACAACTGATGTGGCCTTCGCTCGGCTCAATGAGTTCCGCGAGTATCTTCAAAAGTGTGCTCTTCCCGCATCCACTCGGCCCCACGATACTGACAAACTCGCCGGCTTCCAAATGCAGATCGAGATTACCTATAGCTTGGATAGGCTCACTTAATGACGATACTCCGCTCCGTTCGAATCTGTGTGCTAGGCCTGTAACCGTGAGAAGTCGCATCTTCGATTCCTGATCTACGGAAGATAGTCATTTGTCCAGTTGCTTCCAACATCTGGGGCTGATTCAAGATATCCCGCATCGAGCAGGAACTCTGAGAACTCTTCCCATACATCCTTTTTCTGGATCCCCCACTTTTTGTTTCCGTCCCGATACTTGTCAGCATGATATATCGCTGCAAGCTCCACCAGTTTTGCATCTAATTCGGGAGCCAATGAGGTCAACGCCAGCGCTGATGCACTTGGATCTTCACCAGCTTCGGTGTAACCACGTCTTGTGACTGCAAGAAAATCTTCGACGAGCCCACTGTCGGCGTCAATTAGTTTGTCGCCAGTGATGATCACTGGTGTATACCAATTTGGGATACATTCGAAATAATCGCTGAATCTAAGTGTGGTGATTTGTCTACCAAGCAATTCTCTGGATCTTATAACTCCCCAGCCCTCATATTCCCACACAAAATCAAACCGATTCGCCTCCATACTTTCTACGGCAGGTACGTTGCCAACCTCGACGAATTCCACAGTGTCTGCATCGCCTCCATCACATGCCACCAAAGTTTTGACTAAATGTGTTTCAAGAAGTCCTCCCCAACCTCCGTATAATTTCCCGGCAAGATCCCGAGGTCGTGAGACACCTGCTGATTCCAAAAGCATCAAACTAGAATCGTTGTAAGGCATCACGGCAGCAATGGATACTACATTTACATCCATTTGCCTCGCAGGAATTACATATTCTGAGTACGAAAAACCGAAGTGAGCGGTCCCCGCGGCAACTGCCGCCTCCACGCCAACTTCAGCAGGTTCGATTATTGACAGATTGATTCCTTCTGCCTCGTACCAACCCTTATGCTTGGCTAAATATATTCCGGCATGATTCGTATTCGGTGTCCAATCCAGCATCACCGTCACGTCACGCATCTCTTTCGGGTCATCTGCCGAACAAGCTGTAACAGCAATACCCACCAACATGATCATAAATAGCAATCCAAATCGTTTGAGTAACATAGTCACTTCCTTTTCTTCTAAATTATTTCCCCTGCTCACGAAGGTCAGCGTCTGAACCGACTCGATTCCACGGAGTCGAAATGTGCGCCATCCAACGAACCAACAAAAAGAGCACAATGCTCAAAATGGCAATTAAAAATACCGCGGCAAACACCTGGTCGGTGCGGTATGCCCGCTGGGAGCGGCCTATGAAGATCCACAGACCTGACGTACCCCCTGAAAATTCAGCGAATACGGCCCCCAGCACCGCATATGTTGCGGCAATCTGCAAACCCGAAAAAAATGAAGGTACTGCTTGAGGAATTCGCACATAACGCAGTACTTGTAGCCTACTAGCCCCCATGGATTTCATCAGGTCGAGTAGATCTTTATCTGCATTCATCAACGCATCTGCGGAACTTACAGCAATCGGGAAAAAACACACTAATGTTACGACCGCAATTTTTGGTTCGATACCAAAACCAAACCAAACGACAATCAGCGGAGCGAGAATCATCATTGGAATATTCTGTGAGATTACTAGTATTGGGAGGAGGGCCTTCCTAAGAATTGCCAAACTCGCTAGCGCTCCAGCAACGACTGTGCCTAGCAGTGCCGCAAGAACCAGACCCACAACTGCTTCAGTCATCGTGGTGAGAGCATGTCCCATCAATTGTTCACGAAGGAAAAATGATTCCTGCATAATCTTGCTAGGAGGTGGAAGTATCCCCGCGGGCACATCATTGATACTGACTAAAATTTCCCATAGCAGCAGCAAGCCAGCAATGACCAAAAGTGGAAGTGAAACCCCATGAAGACTACATCTGAGTTTTACACTGTGAAGGATCATCGGTTTACTCTGAACTTGCTGGTAAGACCCGCAATACTTTTCTCTTCACCCGGGAAATAACCAATTTTAATCTGTGCCAGTGCCGATTCTGCACCCGACTCAACCGAAATTTCGATCACACGGCGAAGCAAATCCCAGACTTCATCTGAAGGTCCCTCAATGGAAGTACCCAATGCCCCCACCTCATATGACAAACCTGATTCCTGGATCAAATCTATTGCGGCCTCAACATACTCATATTCATTCGTCGCCGTCCCCGAAGGCTGTGGAATTACTTGTATCTCAGCGAGCATAAATTTCTCCTAACAACTGCCTTCATTAGCCTGAGACTATTGGTAATTGCGGAGATTACGTGGAGATCTGAGCAGAGTAGAAACAAGTTCTACAACTCTTCCTTCGCTTTCCTCCGCTCGAATTACCGAGTTCAGGTTCTCGGGGTAGTCCTATATTCCAAGGATCTCAGCCGTACGGCCCCCCCAGCGGGACAAAGTTAATCGTGATGAATAATAGCACCCTGTCAAAGATGAGTCATATGTATAATCATCAAACATGAAATAATCTTAAGGAAAGTTGACTATCTCGCTCAGAAAGTGAGAAAACCCCATGCCGCAGAAGTGTATTCTGGTGACTGGTTCTTCTGGATTCGTAGGGCAACATCTCTTGCGAAGACTCAACGGAAGTAACCACCGCATTGTCGCTGTCGACAAAGAACAACCTCCCACTTTCATTGACGAAGTTCACTACCACACGATCGATTTGTCTAACCGTCCAATCATCGACGAGCTCATAGCCGACACGAGTCCGGATATGATCTTCCACTTAGCTGCTCAAACGTCGGTGTCGGTATCGTCGCGCGAACCAATACAAGATATCCAAGATAACGTAACCGCATCGGTTTCTCTAATTCAATCCGCAGTCCATTTTTCTATACCTAGAATAGTTTTTACGTCGACAGGTGGAGCCATGTATGGGGACAGTTCAGAAGTCCCTTTCAGTGAATCCACTTCAGTAAATCCACAATCAATATATGGAGTATCAAAACTTGCGGTCGAACATTATCTGCGAGTCCTCACATACGGCACTGAAACAGCAGTGTCTGTGGTAAGGCCCGGGAACATTTATGGACCCGAGCAAAATCACCTCGGCGAAGCGGGTGTGATAGCAATTTTCGGTGCCCGTATGTTGTCTGATGAGAATGTCACAGTTTTTGGCGATGGCAACGACACTCGGGACTATATCTATGTGGATGACGTCGTGAACATATTAATGGCAGCCGGGGAGAAGGCACCAGACACATGCCTTGCCGGAACCGGAATAGAGACGAGCACAAATCAAATTTTTGCGCTTCTAGCCTCGGCAATTGGTTACGGACAGCAGCCGATACATGCGCCGGCACGCGCAGGCGATGTAAGACGGTCTGCTTTGGACTCTGATAAAGCCGGAAAAGTTTGGGGATGGACACCCACAACTCCACTGTCTGAGGGGATCGCCAAGACCGTCGCTTGGCTCAAAACACAACAATAATTAATTCTACCCAAGCGTCAAAGGAGCTGATGAGTCCGACGTCCATTCGGACATCGAACCATCATAGTTACGCGCGGATGCATTCCCAAGCAACGCCAGAATGAAGTGCCCAAATGCTCCCCGTATACCCGACTGGCAATAAGTCACAGTTTCTCCATCAGGATTCAATCCTGCCTCGACAAGCGTGGATCTGATTTCCTCTAATGGGCGAAACCGTCTACTAGGTGGACCTTGCATCAACCGTATCCACTCAAGATGAACTGCGCCAGGCACCCGGCCAGTTCTGTCATTACCTCTATCCTCCGATCCATCCCATTCGGCATCCGATCGAGTGTCCCAAATTGCCGGAGCACTTCCGTCGGATACTCGGTTCTTCAATTCGGAAATTAAACAGACCTGTTCAGGTTGTGCCGTCGCACTGAATGTACCAGGCTCTGGTCTTGGATTTCTCGAAGTGAGTGGTCTATTTTCGTCCAGCCAGGCGTTGAAACCACCATCGACAACACGAACATCAGTATGCCCATAATATTGAAACACCCACCAAACTCGAGCAGCATGCAGGGAGGCGTTGTCATCATAAATTATGACCGACGTGTCATTTGAAATCCCCCAGCGCTGACAAGCTTTTTCAAATTCAGCCGCCTCCATCACGAGTTTGCTCCCACGTCCTTTTAGATACGGATGCGGAACTCCAACAGCACCCGGGATATGTGCACGGCGGTAGGCATCCGCCTCTCCCGCGTCTATAAGAACAAAATTTGGATTTTCCAAATTCTCAGCGAGCCATTCGGTGCTCACAAGTATGTCGGATCCTTCATAAGTTGTCATAATTATCTCCACAAGCAATACTTCATCTGTTTATCGAATAAGGGATGCAGGATAACACCTGAATACTGTTACTCACTGCGCCAGCCAGCATCCTTACCTTCAGGGAATCCGGCAATCACAATATATTCCACAAATATATGTGTCTTGCCGTCACTTTCTGGACGCGGTTCAAGGTAGGGTGTACGCAACGGCACATCCCCACCGATAGCATGCCCCGCACCAGCCCAGATTTTCTGACTGCATGGGTCTTGGAAGACTCCGGGCAACCTTTGATAGTTCATCTGCGAACCACGCTCGTCATCGGGTACCCAGACTGCAGCACACTCCGTGCCCTCAAGGCGGGTGTCGATCGCTCGGAGTGTCCCATTCTCTAATCCCACCACATACAAAGGAAGTGAGTCGACTTGATCAACTTGCCCTATGGCGAACCGGTCAACTGGACCAGCATCGATATACCGTACCTGTATTTCAGTTTCATTGAAGAGACCCCAGAAAACCACGCCAATGAAAAATAGTGACGACAGTAAGAGAATTACTGGACCCGAGGAAAAGGATTTAATTTTCTCCATACAACTACAGTAGCGTGTCCGACTATTGACTCCCAGTGCTCAACATAGACGCCTGCAGCTGCTCCATCTGGGCGGCTTCTTTTAACGGGAGGTCAGCGCCGCGATTAATTGCTAATTTCATAGCCCGCATGACTTCCGGCTTGTAGTGAGAAATTGTGTCGGCTATCTGCTCAGAGCGCTGGTATAGCTCCGAATCCTCAACAATTTCATGAATCAGTCCCGCGCTATAGGCCTGGATGGCAGTAAGTGGTCGTCCAGTGAGTCCCATTAAGGCCGCATCTGATCTTCGCAAATATCTAGAAATGGTCTGGCTTCCGCCAGCCGATGGAATATAGCCAAGGGATACTTCAGGAATACTGAACTGCGAACCACTGGTCGCGATACGGATATCACAGTACAAGGATAATTCCAGCCCAGCCCCATACGCATATCCATGTATCGCAGCTATCAGTGGCAGCTCCAGCTTTGACATCATTCCCCAAAGATCTCTGTTCAGTCTTGCTTCTCTTGACTCGTAGAGACTTGGGGCTGTACCAAATTCAGAAATGTCTGCCCCTGCAGAAAAACCGCGTGATCCGCTTCCACGGATAATGGCACACGTCGCAGTACTATCATCTCTAAGTAATTGCAGAGCTTGCCATAATTCATCACGCATTGCCATATTGACCGAGTTGATTTTGTCAGGACGGTTCAATACGAGGGTGTATACGCCAGACTCACTACGCTCGATGATTAATGGGGATTCATCACTATTCGATGTCATCTACCTGATTTTCTCAGCCAATTATGCCCAATCCGGCTTCTTAATAGGCGAGACCTCAGATCGGTCATGCTGGCCTTGTACTTCTCGATTAATTTTCTCGGCTAAGTTGTTCATTAGCAGGGAACCCGGTTTCATCTCGTTAGTTCGCCAATTTTCCAAGGAATAATTGTCTTCAGACGAGAAGTTCTCCTTGGTTAAGTTCTCGATGACTGCCTCGAACATTTGATGGCACTCGTCGACTGTAAATTCTACCTTCATATCGCAAAACTCCCGTATTTTTATCTCTCTTGAACTTTTAGTTTGCCGCGCTGACGCACCATACGTCGTGTGTTTTCATCTATGAAATTACCAACCGCCTCATTAAGTTCAATTGCAAATTCATCGAGATCACCCGAGCCAAGATTATGCGATCGCCGCCAGCTCTTCACGACCTCTCGCCCTTCCTCAGACATCTGCAAATGATCGAGAATCTGTGAAGTCACCAAAGTCAAGACTACATGAGCTTCATCAGTGTTCATTACTACGTTCATATACACCCGCTTATCAATTCATCGTTCTTTCAGCGTCAAGGATAATACAGTCACGACCAAAGAAAAGGTGATCGTGAGACTTTTAGAAGTCAGCGAGCCCTGAAGTCAGGAGTCCTTTTCTCGAGAAAGGCATCTACACCCTCTTTTCTGTCTTCAGTCGACTGGAGCAATATAGTGAGATCAAGCTCGTACTGTAGAGCCTGCTCCAGAGTCATTTCAGCTCCTTTGTGAAGTGCCTCCTTAAAGGTTCGGACCGCCAGAGGGCCCCTGCTAGCGATTTCCTCACCCGCGAGTTGGGCTTCCGCAAGAGTCGTGTTACTGGAACTAGAAATGAGACCAATGCGGAATGCCTCTTCCACGTCCATAGGCGAACCAAGCAGAAGCATTCTAAGCGCTTGGGCACGGCCCACTGCTCGCACTAATCGTTGTCCAGCTCCGCTCATCGGAAGTCTGTCCTCCGCAGCTTCACTCATCCGGAAGGTAGAGTTCAACCCGGCAAATCGAATATCTGCAGCAAGATACAGCTCCATTCCAGGCCCTTGTAGATCTCCTGCGCAGGTGGCAATCACCGGCTGTCTGAGGGCTGCAATCGCTTGTATACCAGCGCTGAGTTCTCTGATTTCTACATATCGTTCGTTTGTCGGGCTTTGGACGGAGTTCAGTGCGGCCCATTTGCCGCCAGCATTTTCAGCGTGCTCCAAGATCACCACGTCCACGCGACTAGACATCTCGAGCCCTTCAACCACCGCCGACAACTGCTTAGAAGTCTCCACTGAAAAAACCTCTTGTTTATCGTTAAATGTAATAGTTGCGACATGATCGTTAAGATTAATTTCAATTGACATGACTTCAGACTAACCTAGTACATATAGCCTGACTATAAGTCGCCGTTATGAAAATACGTTTTTAGATCAAAAAGGGGCGCAAAATGGATCTTGAACTGACCGACAAATACGTGATTGTTACCGGAGCTTCCCGAGGCATTGGACGCGCAATTACCGAGAAGTTCTATGAGGAAGGATCTCACCTACTCCTCATCGCCCGCGACGAAGAGCTTCTATCGGATTTAAAAGAATCGTTAGATAGGCAGGGTACTTCGAGTGTTCATACCCTCTCCTGCGATGTTGCGTCGGCTAGTGCGCCAGACACAATTGATAGGAAACTGCAGGAAATATTCCCTCATGTGGACGTCCTCGTCAATAATGCGGGTGCGACCATCCGAGGAGGCGATACTGAAAGTAATTGGAGGCAATCTTTCGAACTGAACGTGATGGCGCCGTTGAGAATAATGGAAACATTACGCGAATCTCTACTGAAATCAGAGCACGCATCCGTCATAAATATTTCTTCGATATTCGGCAGAGAACACGGTGGGCCTCCTCAGTATCAGTCGTCGAAGGCTGCCCAGATAGCACTTTCGAATTCATATGCACGTAATTGGGCATCCGATGGCATTCGAATCAACAATATTGCTCCTGGGTCAATTGCATTTGAGGGTGGCTCCTGGGGAAACCGCCTAGTCGAAGACCCGGAAGGGATGGCTGAGTTCATCCGAAATGAAATCCCAGGGGGTAGATTCGGCAAGCCTGAGGAAGTAGCGGATGCAGTAGTGTGGCTGGCGTCGAAACGGGCATCGTGGGTTATTGGGTCAACGATTCCGGTCGATGGCGGACAGAGCCGAAGTGCGATATGACCTCTTGCATGCATCAGACATTTCGAGGAGCATATTGAAGAGAAAGAAGTGGTAAATGCGATTTAACCGATCAGATCTAGTCGGAATTATCTTTGCTATCGTCGCCCCGATTGGTGCAATGTGGCTCATACTGACGGCATTTGAACTCTGGGATTACCACGACACTCCCATGCTGGGGGCGGTCCTTGGTGGCGCAGCCGTGCACATCGCTTTATTAGCAGGGGTGATTGGAGCCTTTTCGAGGTTCATCAGATCTTGGGATTGGTTAGTGGGACTCGGCATCTCGCTGCTTGCGTGCGTGTTAACTGTAATCGCTCTGCAACAAATCGACCAAGGTGATTCAATGTTTGCAAATACCCTTAAGCTCCTTTCAGTGCTTATTTTCTTAGCGATAAACCTGAATATTGTGATTCAATTCGTGAAAAATGGAATTGATCCCATCCTCGTTAGGCGCGCGAGTGTTTCGGAAGAATAGTTTCCTACAAATCTATGCACCACGAATATAGGTGACGCCATTGGATACGCCTTCAACGGATCGAACATTAGTACATCTTTTAGCGGCATGGATGAGCGAACGATTCTATAGAACCTTCCGGCCCATAGGTATTGACGATGGAACCGGCGGATATGATGCTCTCCTGAAGCAGCGAGAGCGGACGGTAGGTGTTTTTGTCGAAACTCTATGGCCCGTTGATGCTAGACCTGAATTGAGTGAATTCGAAACCTTGCTAACCCAGGATGTAGCAGCAGATAACTTGGTAGAGCCCGGAGGCTATGGAATTTGGATACCGCCGAAAGCGGAAATCCCGACCGACGAGCCGGATTATTCAGAACTCAGATTACGTCTAGCTCAAGGCCTAAGGGCTCTCGGAAACGATGAGCGACGCGAACTCCGCATTCCAAAAAAAGTAAGACTTGCGAAGCTCGAGAATGAGGGTTCATACATGTCGGTAACCGGAGGGTTTTCCCCTGAATGGCTGGCGCTTTCTGAGGGACTGACCGGAGCTTTCCATCTCGATTCCAGTGAAATTGCCAGACTGCCTAAAGAAGAGGCAGAGCTCACTACTATGAAGAATCAAATTCGCGAACGCGCCATGGTACTAGAAGAAAACGAGCTGACAGAAATAGATTTATTCGACCACTGGACAGTTTCCCATCTGCCTTCGACTGTTGCATCTGGAGTATCAGTCATCGCTCCTCCGGTTGATATAGATCCAGCTGATGGCACACCTGTTCGGCGAGATCTACGAAGAGCACTTAAGAGGGTCAACGAAGCTCCGGTGGATATTGAGACGGATTTGAAGGCATTGGTGGTGGTTACTGCCACCCCTCATATAGAGAAGGAATTAGTCACTACAGCTCTTAAGGGGATGAGTCCTACGAATTATGTCCAGCTCGATCTGATCGTCGTGGTAGCAGATGGTGAACTCAGACAGGTCCTTAAACCCCGAAAACTGCCTTGGGAAAATTAGCTCCCGTTTACGGTTCAACCTCATTCACCACTGATTCAAATGACTCAAATAAAGGTAATGCAACTTCATCCACCCAAGGGCTAATTTGCGTCAAAAAGACTCCTGCAGAATCTCTCGAATGATCGATCCAGAAAAATGTGTTAAAAATTCCTCCCCAACTAAGCGACTCACGGGATCTCCCGGTAAACGTCGCTTCCTCATTGATCAGAAATGTCAAACCCCAAGTCTTCTCTATCCCAGGGAAAAATTCTGCATCGTTACTTATAACCGCGTCAAAAGACGGAAGTGGTTGCACTCTGTTGGGGCCCATCGCATTTCGTGACATTAGACCAACAGTCTCAGGACTGAGAATTCTTTTACCATCCAATTCTCCTTGATTAAGAATCATCCGGCAGAATCGAAGGTAGTCAGAGATAGTCGAGTAGAGTCCGGCCCCACCACCATAATATTCTCTGGAGAGATCTGGCCGAAGTTGGCTAACCTTAAACTCCTTCCTAGCCAGTCGTCGATGCACCGGAACTAGCCTCTGCTCGATGTCTGGAGTTGGCGTATAAGTGGTGTCCTTCATTTCCAGAGGTGACAAGATGTTTTGTTGCATGTAATCGGAAAGGGTTGTCCCGGTGACCGCTTCCAACACTAATCCAGCCCAGTCAATCCCAACGCCATACTCCCATCTTGTGCCGGGATCGAACATCAGAGGAACTTGCAGAGCTTCTAATTTTCCGGAAGGCATTTTTGGATGCCCCGTTATTTCCTGAAATTTACGAATGTCACCATTCCACATCTCGTACACAAATCCAGATGTATGAGTCAAAAGATGCCGTAAAGTCACGGCACTGGACGGTGCACGTAGCTGTGGTCTATTTTGTTCGTCGAATCCTTCCAATACTTGAATCGATTCCAGATAGGGGATAAACCGTCCAAGAGGTTCATCAAGGTCAACCACGCCGGCCTCGACCAACTGCATCACTGCGACTCCTGTGATCGGTTTAGTCATAGACGCAATATTGAATACTGCATCCAATTCAAGTTCAGCCGTACCATCGGAGGATTTTTTCCCGAATGCCCCCTGATATAGAACTCTGTCAGAAGAGGTGACTCCCATGACGACACCTGGAATATGACCGGCCTCAACCGCAGGACGAAACAGTGCATCCAATGAGTCAGGCAGGCGATTTGAAGTCAACAGTTAAGCATCCGAACGAGACATCATCGTGGAGTATCCTCCAAAGGCCACCGTAGTTGCCCGCGCATGTTCCTCCACATGAACGTTGATGCAGGCAGGCTTTCCGCTCTCAGCTGCTCGCTCAAGAGCCCCTGGTAGATCGTTTGGATCGGTGACGAGTTCACCATAACCACCAATCGCCTCAACTACCTTGTGATACTGCTGGTTAAAGCCGAGACTTCGACCTGGGGTAGTATTCTCACCACCTGTCCAGCCGCCATTATTACTCACTACCGCTATCACCGGAAGGTTATGACGAACCATCGTATCAAATTCCTGAATATTCATGAAGAATGAGCCATCGCCAACAAAAGCGACAACTTGTCGTCCAGGAGCAGCCACTTGTGCTCCCATAGCGAATGGAATTCCAACACCCATGCATCCATTTGGTCCTGAATTCAGTCTTGCGCCCTCAACAAACGACGGGATCCATTGACGCCCGAAATTCAACGTCTCCATCCCATCTACTGAGATGATTGCATCTCTATCAACGAAATTAACAATCTCTTCAGCAACTCGAAGTGGGTGTATCGGACTTTGATCGCTTTCGGCCATCATCCTACTCTGTTCACGTTTACGATCATCCAATTCCGCAAGCTGTGCGCGCCAACTATCCGAGGTTGTAATACCTGCTTCCTCCGCCGCAGTAGTTAGCTTCGACAAAGCAACCCGCGCATCGGCGGCGATAGCGACGTCCACTGGACGGTTATGCCCAAGTTCTGTTGCATCGATATCTATATGAATTACTTTCACATCGGGAGCGAATCGAGGAGCATGCCCAAAAGAAATAATGAAGTTGAACCGAGTACCCACAACCACAATCACGTCCGCATCACGGAACGCTTGCCCTCGAGCACCCAAATATGCAAGATCGTGATCTTCTGGAATTATGCCCCGTGACTGAGGTGTTGTGAAAAACGGAATCTGAGTCGACTCAACAAACTGACGTAGTTGTTCACCTGCATCTGACCAAAACACACCCGAACCTGCAATCACGACAGGTCGTTCCGCCTTTTTTAATATTGAAATGGCCTCTTTTATTTCCTCATCACCCGGATATGGTCTCGATATTCCTTTTCCACCTGGAGGAAACCAGACCGATGACTGGTCAACCCGGCCGTACAGTACGTCGCCAGGTAAATCCAAATATGTTGGCCCTGGCTTACCCGAGATAGCTTTTCGTCTCGCCATGTTGAAATATTCAGGTAATCGGTCAGTATGATTCACTCTACCAGCCCACCTGGTGACTGGCTTTGCCATGGATAACTGGTCATATTCTTGAAAGGCATCAGTGTCGTGGGCTCGGAGTGCTGCTGCTCCCCCAAGCGCAATCATTGGTACACAGTCAAGATAAGCATTCGCTAAACCTGTAAGAAGATTGGTGGTAGCCGGTCCTGATGCTGCTAGGCAGACACCTGGCTCTCGCTTGACTCTCGCATAACCATGAGCGGCAAAAGAAGCTCCCTGTTCGTGACGACAATCGATGGTACGGATACCGTAGTCCGCTGCAAACCCAGCCACCTCGATGATTGGACCGCCCATAATATAAAACAAGTCCTCTACGCCTTCATCGCGCATTTGCTTTGCTAGCAGTTCAGACCCCTGTACCCCATCAGCATTTGCAGTCATTGAAACCCTCCGTCCAAAACTATAGATATATATAGCCTATTAGTATCACAAGCTCGATGGTTTTACCTAGCGGTATAGCCACCATCAACTGGGAGAGCAATTCCCGTAATAAATGAAGCATCAGAACTAGCTAAGAAAGCCGCTGCCGATGCGATTTCTTCTGATTCACCGAGTCGGCCAATGGGATGAAGACTTTCTAAGAATTCTGTTCCGCCTTCGCGCTCACGGAATGGTGCTGTCATTGGGGTCACAATGTAACCCGGACAAATCGCGTTCACTCGAACATTTAGTTTGCCGTACGTCACAGCAAATTGCCTGGTCAAACCCACTACACCATGCTTGGCGGCTGTATAAGCTCCAGTGCCCACCGCCCCCTCACCCTGCAAAAGTTCTTCAGGGGTGACTGTTGTGCCTACTAAGCCGTTTAGGCCAGCAACAGAAGCTGTATTCACAATTGAACCACCGCCTCTCTGGGCCATGACCCGGCAACCATGTTGAAGTCCGTAATACACACCACTCAAATTAATGTCTATAGTGTCTTCCCAACTCCCACCAGCTATCCCCGCATTATTCATAAGCACGTCAAACGAACCAAATTCATCAATAGTTTTCTCAATAGCTTCTTTAATCGCCGTTGAGTCAGTTACATCCAGTTTTATGGCAGATGCCCTGCTACCCTTTTCAAGCAGCTGGGCTGCTGTGTCTTCGGCGCCTTCACCATCAATGTCAGCACACACTACAGCGCATCCCTCTTCCGCCAGTCGCTCAGCCATCGCACGTCCGATGCCAGACGCGGCACCAGTCACGAGCGCAGTTGATCCTTCATATCTGTCCATACGATACCTCCCATGGAATTTAGTGTAACGGCATAAAAGCTGACTCGACTTTCTGATGGATAAAGAACTGCACTATCCGACCGATCACGCATATCGGGTCACAACAGCTAGTGGGATCAATCCTTGATTACGAGAGAATCCCAATTCCAGTGACTCAGCATAGTCTCTACTACAGGGACATTTTCATCTCTCACCAGAACTTTTTTAGACCCATTGAACATGGGGATTACCACTATCTCTTCCATAAGCATGTTACTCGCCTGCTGCATATTGTCGCGCCAATCTTGCTGAGTCCGAGCACTCAATCCTAATTCAATAAACTCATCAAATTGTGGCTCACTAAACCGAGTAAAATTATCAGCAGCTGACGTCTGAAAATCTGATAGCCAGTAAGTAGGATCAAATAATTCCTCATCCCATTTGGCAAGAGTCAGCTGATAAGCCCCTGAGACAATATCTGCATAATGCTCCTCGGAACGCTCTTCCCGAAGAAGCACATCCACTGGCAGGTGTTCCTCCCAATGCCCCTCTAATAAGGGGGCGAGTGCTTTCTGTATTGGGTCATCCGAAGAGTAAAGAAGCTCGAGTGAAATACCATCCGTTCCGCCACCAACGTACCAGCTATCAGCGGCCAGCAAATCAGTCGAGGCCAGTGAAATAAAGTTCTCTTCGCTATTTCCCCATACATATCTGGGTATCCAAGAATATGCAGGTTCAAGTGACGAACTTCTATCCGGTTGAATATCAATCAGCAAATCTTCCCTAGAAAGATTCATAGCCAATGCTCGACGTGCCGCCACGTCCTCAAATATCTCATCTGAATGATTGATGAAAATCGAATAAACAGAAGGTGGGTCACGTCTGACAGGAAAGGAATCATCTGAGCTCAGATTTACTCCTTTCCTGTGCTGACTCGTCATAGGCAATATGTCGATGAAACCCTCTAGAAATTTCTTATGTGCCTCACCAAATTCGCTGAACGGAATAAATTCAATGCGCTCTATTTGATGGCTACTAAAGTTACCAACTGTATCTTCCCAAGCTTCATTCGCTATTAGCACCACCCGCTCTTCTGTCCACTCGGATATTCGATAGGGACCATTTGTTGGAGCGGTACCAAGTGAATCCACCTGTATATCCCTGTCCGGGAACATCGCTGGGAGAGTCATAAGGGTAAGAAACTCTGGATAAGATTCTTGCAACGAAAACACTAACGTCTGAGCGTCCAACGATGTACTTTTATCTACATCGAGTTTTTCAATGAATTCGTCACGAAGCCGTGAATCAGTTGACTCTCCTTCTAAAAACATAAGCGTAAGGAATTGGGCTGCCTGCACTGGTCCACCATCGGTCCACTTTGCATTTTTCCTTAAGCTAAAGGTATATGTTTTGAAATCTGAAGAAATACCTTCGTTCTCTAATTCAGGCACGAAAGCAGCCATATCCGGATAGAGTTTCCCATCAGGACCTAACCTCAGCAAACCAGACCAAATAAGTCTCTGAAAATTCGGATCACTTATAAGCGCCTTTGTTTCAATTAAATGACGCCCAACTCCAATACGTAAAGTTTTTACCTCAGCTGCCGCCTCTACGGAGTTTGATGCCTGAGGTGCGTTATCCTGACCGGTCGCCGCTTCCACTGTTACTTCCGCTTTGATTTGGGTTTCCTCAGAATCACCTTGTGAGCATGAAAGCAAAAACACAGTCAGCACAAATAAAAGTCTCGTAAAGAGAGACTTAAAAGGAATAGTAGGTAGGAATATTTTATTTCTGTCCATACTTTTCATTGTCACCGAACATAACTCAATTATGCGTGATTGACTATCGAGCCATCTACCACCAAAAGTTCAGCGTTTACATAATCAGCTTCATCCGAGGCAAGGTATACAACTGCGCCTCTTAGATCTTCCGGTCGGCCAAGACGCCTTAGTGGGATATATTTTTCCAAAACTGGAGAAAGATTAGGATCGTTTTGTGGTCCTGCGACCCCTTCATAGAATCCGATCCCTAGTGCATTCACAGTGACTCTGTCTTTGGTAAGCGGATCTCCTCCACCCCACTCCAGCCCGAGTGATTTTGTGAACCCTAGTACTGCACCTTGCGATGCACCAAATAATGCACAGTTAGGGATACCCCGGTCATAAAGATTAGACACTAAATTAATTATTCGACCCTTGCCGCGCGAAACCATCCCACGACCGACAGTCTGACTCGCCACAAACACCGCTGTGGCATTTCTGGATAGTTCATTAGCCCATTCATCCGTAGAGGAGTCTAGAACTGGCTTTATATTAGCGAAATGAGGAGCATTCACCAAAACATCAACAGGTCCAAGCTCTTTTTCGAGAGATTCAATTGCCTCCACGAAACTAGGTGCATCGGTCAAGTCCAAGGTCAGGCTCTTGCCTTCCTCACCAGACGCAGCCCAACATTCATTTAATATCGAGTTAGCAAGCACTTCTTGTTCATCTACTGCAGCGCTAGTAGTAACGGACACTTTTGCACCAGCTTCAGCCAGGGCGACTGCGAGAGCTCTCGCAATATCTGTAGTAGCACCTGTCACAAGGGCATGTTTCCCACTCAGATCAAAATATCTCCCGGAGAAATATGGATTTTGTTCACCTTCAGGGGTAATTGGAAAGACTTCGTTGGTCATATTTCACTCCTTCGCCTACGCTTCTGATTCCGGAATAATACCTGCCGGGATGAGACCAGCTGATATGGCACCACCATCCATCAAAATGGTTTCACCACTCAAATAATCCGACGCCGGTGACGCGAGAAATACTGCGAGAGGTCCCATCTCTGGCATGAAGCCAATTCGACCAGCCGGCTGCTTGCTTCCCATTTGCTCGAGCATAGCTTCGTCATCTGTCTTAGGGAAAAGACCGGGTGCAATACACGACGCCCGCACGTTATCTCTGGCGTAAGTCATAGCAAGGGCTTTTGTTAATTGAATCACTCCACCCTTTGCTACCGGATACATCCAGTTATTTCTGCCACCACGGTAGCCCCAACCGGAGGTTACGTTGATCACACGTCCACCACCATTCTCAAGAAAATGAGGGATGATTGACCTCGAACAATAGAAGGCTGAGTATAAATTACTTTCAATCCCACTATGCCAGTCTTCATCAGTAAGTTCGGGCAGTGTCTTGCCTCGCCCACTGCCGCCGAGCCCGGCGTTATTGATCAGCAGTGTTATACGTCCCATCTTCGAGATAGCGTCCTTGAACATTTCGTTGACTCTCTCAGATTTTGTGACATCACCGTCAGAAATACCCAAAAACCTCCGGCCTCGAGACTCTATCTCTGCTCCCACACTTTCGATTGGCTCCTGCCGTCGACCTATCGCAACTATGTCACACCCGGAATCAGCCAGTGCCAGTGCCATTTCTCGTCCCAAGCCAGTCCCGGCACCAGTGATAATGGCTGCCTGACCGGACAAGTTAAATTCATCGAGTATGGGCATATGCTCCCCCTAAGCCTTAACGCATTTTGCTTCCACGAGATTAGCACGCTACTGAAACAGTCACAGCCGCGGTTCAGGCTAATATTCATAACATGAAAAAAGACGGCTTCGTGTATCTTATCCGTGGGCCAAAAATTGGCTCCGAACAACTCTACAAAATAGGGCAAACCTCAAACATGCAGGATCGGATGAGAAATCTGCAAACTGGCTCGCCAACTAAATTAGAAATCGTGAAGTCTATTCAAACAGACGATGCACTCATGATTGAGCGCAAACTACATAATGCCTTCAAGGAAACGAGAATTCGAGGTGAATGGTTTGCGCTGAAAACGGGTCAAGTACGTGCTGCAAAGAAATTAATGCACAAGAGTCGAAAACGACATCGAGGGCGCATACTATCTTTCATACTTATTTTGTCTATACTGACCCTAGCATTGGTATTCACAACAGACTGGATACCAAAATAGACAATTGATGTTTTTGTTTCAAAGGCTAGGTTTACCGTGATGAATAATTTACCAAACTTTTCCCTACCAACAGCGGGCGCGACCCGAACTCAGAACGCCTATTCCTTCCCGTCAGGCCGCCCGACACTTCTTTGTTTCGTCAAGGAGGACTGTCCGACAACCAGAATCGCTATGCCTCTTCTACAAAAGGCCTATGAAGTGTTCGGAAAAGATATTGATGTAGTGGCACTAGCCCAAAATGGAGAAGATGACCTCGTATTAGCAGAAGAATACGGCCTTATGATGCCACTGCTAGATGACTCCAGTCTCACCACCTCGTTCGCATACGATATTGAAACCGTTCCCACTCTCATTCTTGCTTCACCTGATGGGACTCCAGTGACTGACTTTGTCGGCTTCGGACGAGATGACTGGCGCGAGCTGTATGTGAAGATGTCGGCCATCAGCGAACAAACACCTCCTGAAGTAGATTGGAATTCGTATCCCGAATCACGACCTGGATGCGGTTCCAAGTCTTTGGAGCCGGGCATTTTTGAACGATTACAAGCTGAATCTGAAGGATCACCTATACGGGCCCGACGAGTGGAGATAGGAGTACATGACGACGTTCATGAGTTCCTATATGAACAAGGCCTGACTGATGGATTACCGGTGATCCCACCTACGCCGGAACGAGTAATCAGAATACTAGAAGGCACTAAGCGAGATCCTCAAGAAACTGTTGCGGTGGTACCACCAAATCTTGCACCAGTAACCGTTGAAAAAATAGCGATCAATTCGGTAATGGCAGGTTGCAAACCAGAATACTTGCCGGTGGTTATAGCGGCCGTAGAAGCAGTTTGCACTGAAGAATTTAATGCCCACGGTGTGGGCGCGACCACTATGGGAGCAACGCCGGTTCTCATAGTTAACGGGCCAATCCGACATGAAATAGGCATGAACATGGGCCTCAATGCTCTCGGCCAAGGAAATCGGGCAAATGCCGCAATCGGTCGAGCTCTCCGGCTTGTCCTGAGAAATGTTGGAGGACAGCGGCCTGGAGAGACCGAACGGTCGACACTGGGTAGTCCTCTCCGATATACAACATGTTTTGCGGAGTGGGAGGAAATCAGCCCGTGGGCTCCTCTACATGTTGAACGGGGATTTGATAAAAATGAGTCAGTAGTCACTGCGTTTGCCATGACTGGACTCGGACATGCTATCGACCAAACTTCGAGAGATGCCAAATCACTGGTTGGATCAATTGGCGTAAAAATGGAAGCAATTCATCACCCCAACTCACACAACTACGGGGACACAATCCTGGTACTTTGCCCAGAACATGTCGAGACAATTTCCACTAATAACTGGTCGAAATCAGAAATTCGGGATCGGATTCAAGATATCTCAAGTCGACCTGCCCGGGAACTCCTTAGGAATGACGAAATAGGAGCTGGACTGGACCCCAACATATTCGATGGCCCCTCTGATCCCAAGCTTGATTCACTCATACCAAAATTCCGCTCAACTGAAAATATCCATATCGTTGTGGCAGGCTCTAAAGCCGGAAAATTTTCGTCTGTCTTTGATGGATGGGCCAGCGGTACAGGTGGTTCGATGCCCACCAGCAAGAAAATACAACTTTAATCTTAAGTTTGCAAACACCGGAGGAATACATGACATTGGAAGTTAACCCGACAATAATTCTCGACCCTACTGATGAAAGAGAACCTATTAGTAGGTCTCAGGCTAAGCGGTCCGAGCACATAACGGGCACTATTGGCCTGCTCGACATATCAAAACCACGCGGTGACAAATTTCTTGATCGATTGGAGCAACAAATACATGAACAAATGCCGTCGGTTCATGTCAAGAGATATAAGAAACCAACGTTCGCAAAACCAGCACCATATGATTTACGGCGTAAAATCATGAACGAGTGTAATTTTGTAATTGAGGCAGTCGCTGACTGAGGATCTTGCACAACGTGCAGTGTGCACGATACGGTTTGGTTTGAAAGCAACGGCATACCCGCCGTGTTTGTAGCAACTAATGAATTTGTGGATGCAGCCGCAGCTCAATCAAAATCACTAGGAATGCCGGACGTTCATCGGGTGTTTATTCGGCATCCAATGCAGGATCAAACCGATAATGAAATGCATAACAAGGCCGACGAAGTCATTGAACAGCTGATTGATGCGCTCGTCGACTGAGAAGAAAGTGAGCATTTAGCGTGCCAGCATTGCCAACGTCTGGACCCCTCAAAGGAATCAGTATTCTAGACCTCACCTGGGTTCTGTCTGGACCAATCTGTACCCAGACACTTGGAGATCTCGGCGCCGATGTCATTAAATTAGAAAGACCTCCGTACGGGGACGTCGCACGTACTACCTTACCTATGATCGATGGAGAATCTGGTTATTTCTTTTCTGTCAATCGAGGTAAGAGATCGATTGCAGTGGATCTCAGCAAAGATAGAGGAAAAGAAATTTTCCGAGACCTGATAAAAGAAGTTGATGTGGTGGTAGAGAACTTCACCCCTGGCGCTATGGATCGCCTTGGACTCGGCTACCACGATCTCAAAAATATAAATCCCAGGCTTATATACGCAGCGATTTCTGGTTACGGCCAGACTGGCCCTCTTAAGGACAAACCCGCGCTGGACGTTATTGTTCAGGGAGCTGGAGGAGTGATGTCCATTACCGGATACCCTGATTCCGGGCCTGCTCGGGTAGGGTTTTCTGTCGGCGATGTAGCAGCTGGCCTCTATTGCTCTGTCGGCGTTTTAGCGGCAATACACGAACGTGAAAAGTCTGGAGAAGGCCAGTTGATTGATATATCGATGCTTGACTGCCAGATAGCGGCTCAGACAAACGAATATATGAGATACCACATCACTCAGGAAATCCCTGGTCGAATTGGGACGAGACATCCTACGGCCGTGCCTTTCCAAGGATTCCCTACCAAAGATGGATACATCGTTCTCGCCCTCGCGTGGGGAATTTCAAACCAGTGGGGGCTTCTGTGTGTCGAACTTGATGTCCCAGAACTCATTGACGACCCACGCTTCGAGACCTCTGCAGCCCGCACACGGAATCACGCTGATTTAGAAGCTCTATTGAACCAGGCCTTTATTAAAAAAAATACATCGGATTGGGTCGATGCACTTCAGAAATACGGAATCCCGTGCGGACCTCTAAACAACATCGCGGAAGCCTCCGCAATGCCACAGGTAGCAGCCCGAGATATGTTGCCCCACGTGGATCATAAAACATTTGGTCCTACCCCTCTGGCAAATACTCCGATAAAAATGTCAAGAACGCCTGGTGGAATTAAGGGAACGTCCCCTGATATGGGGGAGCACACGCGCGAAGTCCTGTCGGAATTACTTGAATTCGATACCACACAACTCGACGAACTTGTCGAGCAACAGATTTTGTGGGAAGAAAGGCCTGACGTAGAATTAGGTTAACTTTTGGTGATTTCCACACCTCTGACTCCAATGCCAACTCCAAGCAATATTACACATCCAAAACACGCCTCAATTACTGACGGAATTTCTTCAAACAACAATGCAGCAATTAGAGCAGAACCAACTGGCTCGCCGAGGATGGCAAGAGCGACCACCGCTGCAGGTGCAAATCCCAAGGAATAATTAATCGCATTGTGACCGATCAACTGGGGGATTAATGCAAGGAATAAAATAAACACATAGGTCTCGAGCTGATAATTTGCCCAATTTACTCCTACGATGAGCAGGATCACGGCAAGTACACTGGCACCCACCGCGTAGACGATCGCCCCGTACGCAGTTAAGTCAATCTGCTGTCGTGTATACCTTCCGAGCAACAAATAAACGGAAGCAAGTATTGCACCGATGATCGCGAGTAGGTCACCATATATGCCTCCAGTACCGAAATCAGACCAAGCCAGTCCTACCGCCCCAACTGAGCTAATAAGAATACCTATGAACACTACTTTGCTAGGTCTATAGCTAAGAAATAGCCATTCCCCGAGAGCCGCAAATAATGGACTCATAGCAACAAGAGCAACTGAGGCCAGGATAGATGTATGAGAGATGCTCGCTACCCAAAAACCAAAATGTGCAGCCAATGCGACTCCAGACAGAATCATCAGTAATGTATGTCTAGAGGGGATGACAATCATTCGTTGGTTACGACGATAGAGAGCTAAGAGGAGCATCACAGGTGAAGCCAGAGCAAGTCTCGCTGCTGCGACAAATAGAAATGATGCTTCGTCGGCCAGTCTGATCAGCGGCCCCGCCCAACTGACCGCAAGTATGCCGACAGCTAAAACAAGAAACTGTCTCTTTGTCATCTAGCTGCCTACTCCGGCTTTTATTAGTCAGCCACTCTATTCAAACTGATCGTCTCCAGATATCCTAACCGCGCGTAGGCCGCACGAATATGGTTGAAAGGAAAAGAAATATGCCACGACTCAAGTTGTTGATACCTGGTGAATTAAGCCCTGAACAGAAACTGACATATGATGCGCTCACATCCGGACCTCGAGGAGCCAATATGAAATCAGATACAGGTTCATTGGGCGGCCCATTTAATGCCATGCTTCACGCCCCAAACATTGGTATCGCACTCCAAGAACTTGGAGCTCGTCTCAGGTTTGGGACTTCAGTTCCAAGAAACCTGTTGGAACTTGCGATTATTACAATTGGAGCGCATTGGGAAGCGCAATACGAATTCTGGGCTCACGCCAGGATGGCTATTGAGGCAGGAGTCGAGCCGCATGTCGTTGAAAGTATTAGAAATGGCGATGAGCCTGTTTTAACGGGAGACGAACAGACGGTATATGTGTTTTGTTCACAGGTGATTCATGAACATCGAGCTTCGGATGATGCGTACGAATCTGTGATAGCACTACTCGGCGAACAAGGCGTGATGGAAATCACCACATTGATCGGATACTACTCAGCTATATCATTCGTCCTAAATGTGTTCGAAATACCGGTTCCCGATGGCGAAATTGCACCGTTTCAACGTGATTAGAAATATTTATTTCCCGCTAGACTAAAATGAACTGAAGGAAAAGGGCGAGAACAGGTAGAGTGAGGCAAAAATGGCAGAGCCGACTATTGATTGGGATGAGTGGACCGAACAAGCAACCGAATGGCTGTCAACGTACATTCAAGTAGACACAGTTAATCCACCGGGAAATGAAATAATAGCTTGTGATTTTTTAGGGGATATTCTGGAGAACGAAGGCATCCCTTTCAAACTTTACGACGCTGGTGACAACCGGGTGACGTTGGTGGCCACTCTTGAAGGAGATGGCAGCCGCGGCGACTCACTGATACTTCTCAATCACACGGATGTCGTTCCCTTCGAAATAGAAAACTGGACGGTTGATCCTCTTGGCGGCGAAATCAGAGACGGCTTCATATGGGGCCGAGGAGCTCAGGATATGAAGGGCACTGGAATCATTGAGCTCGTTTCATTCTTAATTCATAAACGCAATAATCTTCCGTTGAAGCGCGATCTCGTCTTTATGGCAGTTGCAGATGAAGAGGCTGGGTCAGCTTTTGGAGTGGAATTTCTTGCTCGTGAGCATCCTGAACTCATCAAGTGCGAATATGTAATCAATGAAGGTGGGGGAGGTAGCACCGAAGTGCTTGGAGTTGAAAGAGATTCTTTCAACATTGGTGTCTCGGAAAAAGGGCCGCTCTGGCTGAAACTCACGGTGGAAGGCACTCCTGGACACGGCTCAGTCCCCCATAGCGACAATGCTGCAGATCACCTCGTTAGAGCCGTCAATAAAATATTGGATTGGGACAGACCATTTGATATCACGCCAGAAGTAAGAAATTATTTTCAAGCTGTTCATGAAGCTGGCATTCTTGAAGCCGAACCCACCGACGACGTTCTAAAAGCACTAGCTGCTGATAATCCTCGCATTGACTCTATGACTCGGAACTCCATTGCGCTAACGACACTAAGATCAGGAGTAAAGCACAACGTAATTCCGTCAGACGCTGAAGCCACTCTTGACTGTCGTTTGGTACCGGGTTACGACCCTGATGTCTTTGTAGATAGCCTGACAAAAATCATTGACGATCCTCGGATTCAGATTGAAAGGGTATTCCAGTCTTCAACCCCAGCCTCACCTATGAATACGGAGCTTTGGGAAATTATGATGCGCGAAGCAAAAAACTTGGTGGAAGATGCACTAATACTGCCTGGCGTCTCAACCGGATTCACCGATTCCAGAGTTTTCAGGAGAGAAGGAATTACCGCATATGGATTCAGTCCGTTCCTTACCGGACCGAGCGAGCAAGGAAGAGTTCATGGTCACGACGAGCGCCTATCCATCGAAAACTTACATCTCGGCATGCAAATCATGCACGCTACAGTTCGAGGGATTTGCGGCTAATTTTCCTTGAGCTAGGATGATCTAGAGGGGGAAATATGGTCAGCTTTGCACTACCGAAAAGATTATTGCCTTCGGTGACAGCTTCGATAATGATAGCCCTTTTGATCTCATGCGCCGCTGAAAACTCCAAGATTGAAAAAGGATCAAGCAGTCAATCTGGCAGCTCCCCAGATCAGCAGTCAGCGATAGCTACAGGTAATTACCCATCTGACGGCAAAGCAGTACTAGTTCAACAAAATTTCAAAATGTCCGACAGGCAAATTGACCGCACCGGTGCTTTCATTCCACAAAATGGTCTACCAACTCTGGTATTCAATTCGGCTGTCGGCTGAATGAGCTGCAAACAGGTGCGATCCGTAGTTGACGGGTTACGATACGACACTCAATCACAAATAAATTATGTCATTCTGGACGTGGCCAACAAAGAAGATCAAGAGTTGGCGCGAGAGTTAGGAATCTTAGGATTCCCTCGAATTTGTACCATTGATGCAGATGGAGCCACGGTACTGGAGAGACATGCCGGACCTATAGATGTGGCTACTTTGACACTAATTATTGCTGGGGCAGTTGAACCGAACTCGTAAGCTATTGGTCCCCAGTGAGACACATCACGCACTCGCTCAGATCATCGAATTCTGCAAAAGCCATGCTTTTCTCAACAAATGATATCCAGTAGCCAAAAGTTTTCTCGGCACCAGTGTACTCTTGCACAAGATCGCAATCCCCACTGTGGATGATCTGCACCTCAGCGTCGACGTTCACCCAGTATGTAGGCTTTAGTTCCATTGTCCGCTTATCCTTAAGCAAAGAATATCAGGAAGAAAATGTATTAATGAACGAGAATTGGAACTTCGAGTCACGACGTTCACCTGTCTTAGGAACTCGAGGTATGGTAGCAACAAGCCACCCGCTTGCTGCTATGGCCGGTCTACAGACTCTACAGAATGGTGGGAACGCTGCAGATGCTGCCGTCGCAACCGCTGCTGCTCTCAATGTCGTTGAACCAACTTCCACCGGAATTGGTGGAGACTGCTTCGCCCTATATTACGACAGCAATACCAGAAATATCAGATGCTTAAACGGCAGTGGGCGCAGCGGGGGAGCTCAGACAATCGCAGAAATGCAGAGCCTCGGGATTCAGGATTTCGGAGAAGTCTCGACTACCGCTCATAGCGTTACTGTCCCGGGCGCGGCGATGGGGTGGGCAGACACGATTACCAGGTTCGGTACGATGCCACTCCTCGATGTTCTTAAGCCTGCCATCACACTGGCTGAGGACGGAATCCCCGTTACACCGGTAATTTCAAAATTATGGGTCGATAGCGAAGATCTGCTCAAAGGCGCCAGCCCACACGCTGACGAAGTTTTACTGAACGGACGGGCCCCTCGAGCGGGTGAAATCTGGACGAATCTAAATCTTGCTCGAATTTTCCGAGAGATTGGCGAAGGTGGCCCGAAGGCGTTCTACGAAGGTTATGCAGGGAAGAATATTGTTAAGGTTTTAGAACCACTGAACGGTTGGTTGACTGAAGAAGACCTCAGTTCCCATCGGTCTAGTTTCCCAGATCCGATATCCACTCAATATCGTGACTATCGAATTTGGGAACATCCACCGAATGGACAAGGACTAATAGCACTTATTGCCCTTAACATTCTCAAGTCGTTCGATATTAGGGAATTTGATCGTCGTGGACCGGACCTCCTACATCTGTTAATTGACTCTGTCCGCCTGGCTTTTCGAGAAGGCAAGTCTCACATCGCCGATCCCGACTTCCATGAGGTCCCGGTAGAAGAACTACTTTCTGACGAACACACTTTGAAGCTTCGGGGTGAATTAGATCCAGCTGTCTGTATTGCACCAAATGAGGGACCAGAGCAAGTGTCTGACACCGTCTACTTGAGCGTCGTTGACGGAGTAGGAAATGCTTGTTCCTTTATAAACAGTAATTACGGAGGATTTGGAACAGGAATAGTTCCAATGGGATGTGGTTTTACGCTTCAGAATAGAGGTTCTGGTTTTGTACTTAATCCCGACCATCCGAACAAACTCGAACCAAACAAACGGCCATACCATACGATAATTCCAGCACTCATCACTCACGCCGATACAAACGAACTCTTCGCAAGCATGGGTGTTATGGGTGGGTATCATCAGCCACAGGGGCACGTCCAAACGATGATCAATTTAATTGATTACGACATGAACCCACAAGCTGCCCTCGACGAACCTCGTTTTTCTATTTACCGAAACCCTCCATGGGGCATTGTTTCAATTGAGGACAGTATCCCGGCTCCAACAATTCATGAATTGAACCGGAGAGGGCACCATATGGATATTGCTACCGGATCACGGCGACTCGGACTATTCGGACGTGGACAAATCATTATGAGAGATAGAAATTCTAACGTTTTATGGGGAGGATCTGATGGTAGGGGTGATGGAGCAGCAGTCAGTTGGTAAAGTAAAAATATGATCTCAGATGTCGAATCCGTCAGATACACGATAGGTATTCTCCATCCCGGTGCCATGGGTATATCTGTCGCTGAATCACTGATAGCAGCTGGCAACGAAGTAATGTGGTGTTCCGACGGCAGAAGTCCTGAATCGAAAGAGCGTGCCAGAACGGTAGCCGATCTAGTTGATACTGGATGGTTGAACGGTCTCGTTAATCGCAGCAAATTAATTATTTCCGTTGTTCCACCGGTTGCCGCTCTGGATGTAGCATTTGAGGTATCGTCACTTGGTTATAGGGGTCTATACCTAGATGCCAATGCCATATCACCTGAGACGGCGCGATTGGTTGCACGTGAGGTCGAATCCTCTGGGGCTCAATATATCGATGGTGGGATTATCGGCCCTCCAGCAACCAAAGAAGGGAGTACTAGATTGTACATCTCTGGTGACGGAGCAAATACAGTTTCTGACCGACTTAATGGAGGATTGTTGGAGACCATCGCTCTGGAGGGAGATGCCACTGCCGCATCCAGTTTGAAAATGGCCTATGCAGGTTGGACCAAGGGATCCGCAGCCCTTTTAGCAGGTATTATCACTCTCGCAGAAAGCAACGGGGTATTCGAGCACTTAGCAAAGGAATGGGATTTATCACAACCGATGCTAAACACTCGTTCTGATACGCTTGGTCCATCTGTAGCAAAGGCCTGGAGATTTGCTGGCGAAATGGAGGAAATTGCAAAGACATTCGCAGAAGCCGGCTTGCCCAACGGGTTTCACTTAGCGGCGGCAGAGTTGTACCAACAATTAGAGACCTACAAAGATGACTCCAACGCTCCAGGAGGAAAGAAACTAGCACTGGCACTGCAGGAAATTATCAGCAACAGTCGCAAAAACATGAAATGACTGAGAAAACGCTCGTACTACTGATCGCGCTTGAGCAGGAGATTTCACCAAAACTGGTGCCACCCGACGTCTATCTTAAATACTCGGGAGTTGGCAAGATCAATGCCGCTATTGCGGCTGCTGAAATCCACATGGAACTTGGACCCGAAATTGAAATAGTCAATATCGGTACCTGCGGGTCAGCCAAACATCCTCCGGGGACCATACTCCATTGCAACCAGTTCATACAGATGGATATGGACGCCACTCCGGCTGGTCTCGCAATGGGTGAAACTCCATTTTCTGATCTTCCGTCAGTACTGAAATTTGGTGATGGGCATACCTCAGCAGTGATATGCGGGAGTGCCGACCGATTCCAGACCGATATCCCTATGAGTGTCGACTGCGTGGAGATGGAGGCATTTGCAATCGCAACCGTTTGTGCAAAATACCAAATTCCTTTTCGAGCAATCAAAGTCGTCTCCGATCAAGGGGGAGAATCCGGTCATAATGTTTGGGTTGAATTTCTAGAGAATAAAATGTCTGGAATTTTTGAGGAAATCAGAGCCACTCTCTGAATTCCAGCAAATACGAAATGACACTACACTACCAATCACAAGGTATGACATTGGGGTGAAATATGATTACAGTATTTGCAAAATTACAAGCAGCTGAAGGAAAAGAACACGAATTCCGTTCAGCAATCGAGACGATGGTAGCCGCGGTAAGTGAACATGAGCCTGACGTAATGAAATATGCATTACATGAGGTAGCAGGATCACCAGGAACGTTCTTTCTACATGAGGTGTATGCCAATGATGACGCCCTCAAAGCACACGGCCAGACCGATCACATGAAGGCATTTGGTCAAACGCTAAAAGGAATATCTGGCGCTCGACCTGAAATTAGCCGCGTAACCGAAATTGTCGATGTCGATCGATAAATCAGCTAAGAATCCTTAATCGGAAGGAGAATCCTTGAAGGAAATTCTTGCGAATGGTGGATTGTATTAGTTGCCTTACGAAGTGAGGTGTGTCTGCCCACCGGTTCACCGGTGTTTGGATTCACGTCAAATCTAGGAAATGAGGAGCTGGATATCATCAGACGAATTCTGTGTCCGGTGCCAAAAATATTGCTGGTAGGATAGAGGTCAAAACGGACCTTCACTGGGACTCCTGGATCCATCAATTTAGGCTCGCTCATACTTTCCCTATAGCGCACACGAAATATACCGTCCGCAATATTCAGCTTGTAACCATCAGACCACTCTGCTGATGGTGGATATTCATCCTGCAACATGACAAAAAGATCCGTGTCAGGAGCATCGGACTCAAGAAATAGCTCCACCTCGAGCGGACCTGTAACCTCCTGAGGTCTCTCAAGTGGCGTAGTCTGGAAAATTACGACGTCGTCACGATCCTCAAGCGGCCCAAATGGCGGCTCAGCTCCAAGAACAGTTGCATCAGTCACCTGATCAGCCCCCCCTTGTATGACTTGTACCCGCATCAATGTTATTGGCGTGGGAACTCTGATCCTGTCAGGAGTGGAAACAATTTCGTTAAGTGAGGATGTATTCGCTGAAATGGTTGGAAGGGGCTGTTCTGGGTTAAATATGAACGAAGTTGACGACTTCATTTCGGGTGCAGGATGAGGATCCAAAAGTCCATCTTCGTGCAAGTAATAAGGCTGAACGACAATACTCTGTGGAGGCCAATTCGAATCTTCCCTCCAACTTCCGCCGTGGAGTAATTTGCCGGCAGCAGTCTTGTTTCCAGAACCACCACCCATAACGAATGTTCTCACCCGGGCGATGTCTTCAGTTGAGCGATATGCTTCCTCGGGCAGCCAATGATCGAACCACGATTTAACAAGATTTATATAGCTCGCCCCTAGTCCGACCGCTGGGTTAGCATCATCGCCGAGATCTACCGACCCGGATATCTGTGAATCCATCCCGCCATGTATCCAAGGTCCCATCAACAGATACTGATGGTCCTTCATCTCACCTAGCGCCTGAAAATTCTCGACGGTCGCTCTGGTGTATGAGTCGTACCATCCACCACAATAAACAGTCGGCACATTTGCTGAAATATTATAATAAGGTTCGAAATTCAGACCTGACTGCGCCCAGAAGGCACCTTCGGATTCATCTAGATCTGAGTGCAAATAGAGATCTTTGGCCCATTTGTCATAGTCGGGGAGCATATGCAACGGTGTATTTTCCGGACCTTCACCCCAGGGTAATTTACGCAGCCAGCTATACATGTCTATCCCATTATTGGAGAGAGCTGTTTGAATCGCTGGGTCAGACAATGCCTCAGGCGATACAGCACCATGAGTTACGGCCCAGGTGAGCCATCTAAGTTCCATAGTTCCATTATGCCGGAGCGAACTCGTTGCACCATTTGAAGCACTTTGAGTGACCCACATGGCTGACAAAGAGGGAGGTCTCTCAATCGCAGCAGCGTTTTGAATCCATCCCGAGTAAGAAGTTCCGTAGGTACCGATCCTTCCGTTCGAAAAAGATTGCTGGGCAAGCCATTCAATGGCATCGAATCCATCCGGTCCTTCGTTGGCCAGCAGTACGAAGTTCCCCTCTGAATCAAAACGACCTCTACAGTCTTCCACGGCGAGAACATAGCCATTACGTGCCCAGAACTCTCCATCGCGGCGATATCGAGTACCTTTCCGGTCATAAGGAGTCCTGATCAATACGGTCGGGAAAGGACCAGGCAGCGGCTCACCTGAACTGTCAGCCGGTCTATAAATATCGATAGCCAGCCGGATTCCATCTCTGGCCTGATGAGATGTGGAGGTAATGTTGAATGCTGACATAAAAGACATGGTAACGTGTCGTATACGAACGAGCGTCATGTGAAATCGAGATGAGATACGTTATTTTACGATCATGGCTAGAGTCTCAACATCCACGTACTGCGATTTCCTCAGATTTTTATAAACTGATCCCGAAATGGAGAAGTGGTAATACCCCGTTCATTGATAGCCCCTACGATCCGGGGCGGGAAGAACACTGGATCGAACATAGTCGAGTTGAAACATTTGCCAAAGCGATTAGTTCTGAACGATCTGAATTAGTTGTCGATTTAGGATCGGGTGATGGATGGCCAAGCCTGGTTCTTGCATCACTTAAAAGCAATATACGTGTGCTTGGAATTGAGTCCTCGGCCCAACGGGTCCAACGCTGCATTGAGAACGGCACGAGGTTACACATAACAAATGCTGACTTCGTCAGTGCCCAAATGGACAAGATACCGTTATCTGATTGCACTGCAGATACAGTTATTTCATCTTTCGCCGTGGAAGAATCCGCAACTCTGCCAGATACCCTAGATGAGATTTTTCGTATCCTGAAACCACACGGGAAAATATCGTTCCTTCATCAGATATGGGACTTGCCTGATCAGACCGTCAAAACTTTTTCAGTACTGGAGGGAATTCGGCAGGGAATTGAGCATTGCCTAATATTGGTAGAAACCGTTCGGCAGAAAAACCCAAACCGAGAAACCAAAATCGTAGCCGTGGTGAGCGATACGGAACACACTCGCGCCATTTGCGAAAAAATACTCCTTACACTCGCCGGATATCCGTCAATTTTTGGAGAGGCCTGGATACCCGCTAATCCGTCATCATTGGAAACGAGTATTGACCTCGAAGTAGAGATACTAGAGGCTCATATCCTTGACTGCTTTCAATACTCACTGGTCCGCTATGCCGATGAGGAGCTTGTGTATCTGCTGGATAAAGCGGGTTTCACAAATATCCAGGCTTCTGCTCTTCCTGACGATCAAGCCCGAGCAGCCTTCAGGCGGGCGGACGGAACCGAAAAAGATTTCTACCGTGACTGCAAATTGATCGGAGAAACGCAACTCAGCGGGAAAGGGTTTATCACAGCAAAAAAACCGGAAATCCTACAAAGGAGCCGGTAGTATACTGCTACCCATAAGATATTCATCTATATGTTTGGCTGCAGTGCGACCTTCGGCAATCGCCCAAACAATCAGCGACTGACCCCTCGTCATATCACCTGCTGTAAATACTCCGGCAACGCTGGTCATTTTCTGTTCATCAGCCCAAACATTGCCTCGATCCGTTAGCTCCACGCCAAGCTGGTGCAGAATCCCATCCTGTTCAGGCCCGACAAATCCCATGGCAAGCAGTAAAAGGTCGACATCGACTTCAAATTCAGATCCGGGAACTTCCTCCATGGTCATGCGATCTCCATCAGCAACCATCTCAACACGTATGGCATGTAGCTTTTTCAAGACCCCATCTTCACCTGAAAGGCTTTTTGTCATTATGCTGTAATCCCTTAGACCACCCTCTTCGTGAGCAGAAGATACGCGATACAGATTGGGATACGTGGGCCAAGGCTGGTTGGCGTCTCTAGCTTCTGGCGGGCGAGGGAGAAGTTCATATTGGAGAACCTCCTTAGCACCCTGGCGGATAGCCGTACCCAGACAATCAGCCCCAGTGTCTCCACCCCCGAGGATTATGACTCGCTTATCTTCAGCGCTTATGAATCCTTCGTCAGTGATGTCATCTCCTGCATTTATTTTGTTCTGTTTCGGGAGATAGACCATGGCCGGATACGTGCCCTCAAGTTCTCTCCCTGGAACTGGTAGATCTCTTGCAACAGTAGATCCTCCCGCTAAACATATAGCGTCAAATTCTTCGCGCAATTGCTCGGCAGTTATGTCAATTCCAACATTTACTGATGTCTGAAATATGACACCTTCGCCTTCCATCTGATCGATACGCCTGTCAATAAATTCTTTCTGCATTTTGAAATCAGGGATTCCGTAGCGGAGTAGTCCACCGATCCGATCAGCACGCTCGAAAATAGTAACTGTATGACCAGCTCTAGCCAGTTGCTGCGCAGCAGCCAGACCAGCTGGCCCAGATCCAACCACTGCTACCTTCTTATCAGTCTTGTTTTCCGGCGGTTCTGGATGCACCCATCCTTCGGCGAATGCTCGCTCGATAATCTCAACTTCAACCTGCTTGATCGTCACAGGATCCTGATTAATACCTAAGACGCAGGAAGCTTCACAAGGCGCTGGGCAAAGCCTACCGGTGAACTCAGGAAAATTATTCGTAGCATGGAGTCGTTCAATAGCTTCTTCCCATTTGCCTCTATAGATTTGATCGTTCCAATCCGGAATCATATTTCCTAAAGGACAGCCTTGGTGACAAAATGGAATACCACAATCCATGCAGCGACTCGCCTGATTTTGCAGAACAGGTACAGGAAATTCCTCATATACTTCGAGCCAGTCGTGCACACGATCTTCCACCGGCCGGCGCGTTGGTAATTCTCTCCCAAACTCTAAAAAACCTGTTGGCTTAGCCATTGGACACCGTAGATTCCTGCTGGGCCGCTGCCTGTTCATCCAAAACTCGGCGATATTCAGTCGGCATCACCTTAACGAACTCAGATGCTTTGGCCGGCCAACCATCAAGCAAATTGCTTGAGACAGTACTTCCGGTATATTCCGTATGACGTTCCAGAAGTCCCTTCACCAGATCCAGATCTTCGGGTTCATCAAGGGGTTCAAGCCCTATCATTTCCATATTGCACCGAGTATGGAATGTCTGATCGGGATCATGTACATAGGCGATGCCGCCACTCATTCCGGCCCCGAAATTACGACCAGTCCTTCCAATAACCACGACTCGCCCCCCGGTCATATACTCGCAAGTGTGGTCTCCAGTTCCTTCAACTACCGCAAGCGCACCACTGTTTCGCACCGCAAAGCGCTCTCCTGCGACACCTCTAAAAAATGCTGAGCCACTCGTTGCACCATACAAGGCAACGTTCCCGATCACTATGTTATCTTCCGGAACAAAGGTTGACTCTTTAGGCGGATAGACGATGATCCGACCACCCGACAGTCCTTTACCCACATAATCATTCGTGTCACCTTCGATCCGGAGCGTCATCCCCGCAGGGACAAATGCGCCGAAACTATTTCCAGCCGAGCCGTGGAACTGAATATCAATTGTGTTGTCAGGTAGTCCTGTATTTCCGTATTTTCTGCTTAACTCACTACCCAAAATAGTTCCGACCGTCCGATTTACGTTACTGATCGGCAAGTCAATACTCACTGGTTGACCAGACTCGAGTGCATTGGCGGCTAGTTCAAGCAACTGCTGGTCGAGAGCCTCTTCAAGACCATGATCTTGATCGATCACACACCGAGTGGCAACATCATCGTCGACCTCCGGACGATAAAGGATAGGCGATAGATCAAGACCATCGGCTTTCCAATGTTGTATGGCCGCGTTCATATCAAGAAGATCGCTACGGCCAATCATTTCATCAAACTTCCGGAATCCCATCGCTGCCATGTACTCGCGAATTTCCTCAGCAATAAAATGAAAGAAATTCTCAACGTGCTCAGCTTGTCCCTCAAATCGCTCACGTAACTCAGGATTCTGAGTAGCTATCCCTACTGGACACGTATCAAGATGACAGACCCGCATCATAATGCAGCCCATAACAACCAGTGGGGCGGTCGCAAACCCGAACTCTTCGGCTCCAAGCAGAGCACCTATGATGACGTCTCTACCTGTTTTCAATTGACCATCCACCTCTACTGTGATTCGGTCTCTTAATTTATTCAACACTAACGTCTGCTGAGTTTCAGCAAGACCAAGTTCCCAGGGCACTCCCGCATGCTTCAATGAAGTGAGAGGGCTCGCACCGGTTCCACCATCGTGACCACTAATTAGGACAACATCTGACTTGGCCTTGGCGACTCCTGCTGCAACGGTGCCTACACCTACTTCAGCTACTAGTTTCACTGATATACGAGCAAGTGAGTTAGCGTTCTTGAGGTCATGTATGAGTTGAGCGAGATCCTCAATCGAATATATATCGTGATGGGGTGGTGGGCTGATTAGAGGGACACCGGGAGTTGAGTTACGTACATCCGCAATCCATGGATACACTTTATGACCAGGCAGCTGCCCACCTTCTCCTGGTTTGGCCCCTTGCGCCATTTTGATTTGAATTTCATCCGAGTTCACTAGGTATTCACTTGTCACGCCAAATCTTCCAGACGCGACTTGTTTTATCGCACTGCGACGCAAGTCCCCGTTGGCATCCGGTGTGAATCTTCGACGATCTTCACCGCCTTCACCTGTATTACTCTTACCTCCGAGCCTATTCATAGCAATCGCCAGTGTTTCATGTGCCTCTGCACTAATCGAACCGTACGACATGGCGCCTGTTTTGAAGCGTTTGAATATCTCCTCCACTGGCTCGACTTCGTCAATCGATACCGGAGTCTGAGATTCGCTTATCTCAAACAATCCTCGGAGCGTAGCTAGATTCTTACTCTGATTGTCGACAAGTTCGGTATATTCTTTAAAAATTTCTCTCTTACCGGATCTTGTAGCGTGCTGCAAGCGGAACACGGTATCTGGATTGAAAAGATGGTATTCCCCGTCCCTTCGCCACTGATATACACCACCCCAACTCAAGTCAGAGAGTCCGCCTTCACGATCCGGGAATCCGATTCGGTGTCGACCAACCGTTTCCTTACCGAGCTCAGCTAAACCAACTCCCTCAATCCTCGATGGCGTCTTTGTGAAATATTTGTCAACGAGTTCGGAACTAAGACCAATAGCCTCAAAGATTTGTGCCCCACGATAGGCTTGCACGGTTGAAATACCCATTTTCGACATGACTTTAATAACGCCTTTTTTGAGCGATTTCAAATAAAGATTTTTGGCCTCTTGCTCATCGAAATCAGCATCGATATATCCATCGGCCTGCAATCGAGAAAGAGAATCAAGAGCTAAGTACGGATTGATAGCATTGGCACCATATCCGATCAATAGAGCAAAATGATGCACTTCACGTGCCTCACCGGTTTCAACAACAAGGCCAACTTTTGTACGTTTCTTCTCCCTCACCAAATGATGATGTAGACCCGAAACCGCCAGCAGTGCCGGTATTGGAGCATTTCCTGCATCGATTCCACGATCACTTAAAACTAGTATCGTCGAACCAGAAGCAATAGCTTCATCTGCAGCAGAAAAGAGCTCATCGAGTCCGGCTGATAATGCAGTATCACCTCCGTTAGCGTCGAAATGTATTGGAATCACTGTCGAACCAAAACGATCATCATTCTCGAGTGCGATGATCTGAGCCAATTCCGAATTATCTAAGAAAGGAGTCTTTAATTTCACAAGATCAATATCTGGTAACGACTGATCCAGAAGATTACCCTCAGGTCCCAGTACCGTATCTGACGCCGTGACAATTTCTTCTCGAATAGCATCAAGTGGAGGGTTCGTGACCTGCGCGAATAATTGCTGGAAATAGTTGTATAGCAACTGGTGTTCATCAGACAACACTGCCAATGGTGTGTCAGTACCCATAGAGCCAATAGACTCCTCACCACGTGCCATCATCGGGCTCAGAATATATTTCAAGTCCTCGACGGTGTATCCGAATGCCCTTTGAAGTTGAAGCAATTCTTCTCCCTCAAACGCCGCTCTTGAGTCAGCAATCGGTAATGATTCAATTGGGTGCAGATGAGTTTCATTCCATTTCTTATAAGGTTGGTTACCTGCCAGACTCATTTTCAATTCGGAATCATCAATGATCCTGCCTTCTTCGAGGCTAACTAAGAACATTTTGCCTGGTTCCAAACGACCCTTGAGCAGGATTCGTTCTGGCTCGATGGGTAACACTCCTACTTCCGAAGCCATCACTACCAAGTCATCTTTGGTGACCACGTATCGTGATGGGCGTAATCCATTCCTATCTAACACCGCACCAATCGTTTTGCCATCGGTAAAAGCAACTGACGCAGGACCGTCCCACGGTTCCATCACCGTGGAATGGTACTCATAAAAATCGATTTTCTCCTGAGGCATGGATTCATGACCATTCCACGCCTCTGGGATCAACATCGCCATGGCATGAGCCAGCGGCCATCCTGACTGCACCAATAGTTCGAGCGCATTATCCAGAATTGCAGTATCGCTACCTTCCTCATCAACCACGGGAATTATTTTTGACACATCATCGTAGAGAGGTGAACTAAATAATGCCTCGCGCGCGCGCATCCAGTTTGCGTTGCCGCGGACCGTATTTATCTCACCATTGTGAGAAATCATTCGATAAGGATGAGACAATTTCCAGCTTGGAAATGTGTTGGTACTGAACCGAGAATGGACCATCGCCAAGGCACTAGTTACTCTCTCATCACTCAAATCTGGGAAATATTGCTGCAGCTGATCAGGTGTCAACATGCCTTTGTAGATGATCGTGCGACAAGAAAAACTTGGGAAATACGCCAAATCACCGTCATAGCCGATTTGAGTCGCTTGTTTCTCGAAGAGTTTCCTCACCACATATAACTTGCGCTCTAAAACGTCTCCTGCCAAGTCGGAATTAGAAGAATCAACAAACACTTGAAGAATAGCCGGTTCGGCTTCTCGAGCCGTGTTGCCAACATCAGCTTTATCGACTTCTGTAGGAACATCCCTCCATCCCAGAACCTTCAAACCCTCATTATTAATGATTTCCTCTATGAGATTCCGGAGAGCAGTCTGGTCTTTCTCTGATTTAGGAGCAAAAAGAACTCCCACACCATATTTACCCTCGTCCGGTAGTGAAATATTCAAATCGACACACACAGATGAAAAAAACTCGTGGGGGATCTGTAAAAGAATTCCGGCACCATCACCGGTATTTTCCTCGCAACCACACGCGCCTCTGTGATTGAGGTTCCGTAACGTGGAAAGTCCATCCTCGACAAGCCGATGCGACTTCTGACCATTTAGCTGCGCAAGGAAGCCGACTCCACAGGAATCGTGTTCGAACTCACTGCAATAAAGTCCGTTCCTAGCGGTCGCTTCAATATTATTCATCATATGGTCCTTCAACCAACAACTACGCATAATCCATTTGACGACAGGTAAACAATGCAGCTAGTAGTTAAGTCCTACAAGCGTCTACTCATCACACGCGCCTTACAGGCATCTGACATCATTAAAGGATGTCCAAATAAATCAATATTTCCGTCTCAAACTATTCAGGTCCCAAGTAAGAGCGGACGTCAATTATACACGCACCAAGAGGCAACCAACAACAACTATCCGTTGTAACGCAATGCTTCGGCCACAGGCACGCGTGAAGCAGATCGTGCTGGGATCAATGTCATAATTGAACTAGTAACAAATGCAAGCCCGATAAATATCAGGATTCTTGTCCAGGGAACATCAAACCCGGTCTCCAATCCTGCCTCAGTAAATTCTTCAGAAGTTAACAAGTTGTACGAAATCCCGTATCCCAACCCCAAACCAAGAAGAATCCCTGTCACCGAAATAAATGTCGATTCCAAGAAGAACGAAACACCTATAAGTCGTGACCTATACCCGATAGCACGGAGCATACCAATCTGTTGTCGGCGTTCAGCGACTGTTCGGAACGCAATAACACCAAGTGCTGCGATACCCACGATAAGACCTAACGCAGTAAAACCCTCAAATAATGCTGAAAAAGCATTGCTCTGACTCGCAGACTCCTCGACCTCCTGAGCTATCGAACTAGCCTGAACGCCACTCTCAAGAAGGGCACTCTCGATACCGCGAGCGAGGTCAATAGAGTCAGTACCCTCGGTCGAAATGACGTAAAAATTGTCTTGATAACCACCGAAGAAATTCTCATCAACCAAACTCTCTCCAACAAACAACGCTGACCATTCAACCCGTACAGTTGTCGCAGTGTTGGAGATGATCCCAATAATTTGTATATCTGTTTCCAGACCTGAAAATGGGTCGCTCAAAGTAAAGACTATCGGGTCCCATCCCATTTCGTCATTGGACGCATCAAGTCCTTGGAGCGTTTCCTCTATCTCAAATACCCCGTCTCCAGGACCTGGTCCCCACTGTTCTCCGCCACTTTGGAGCCGAGATTCGTCAACGATGGCGAAGTTGGTCCCAGTGGCCAATGCGGAAAACACTTCCGAATCGTTCGCATAACCTCTCGCTCGAGTTACCAGCTTCAGTGAATTTGTTTCAATGAAACTACCGTCCATTCCCTGGACTTTATAAAAACCGTCTTTTGTCGCGACAGAATTACCGCTACTGCCTTCAAGATAGCCCGTAGCTGTTCTCAATGATGCCGTCTCCGCTATACCGTCCTCCAACAGATTCTGATCCATAAACGGCGAAGTCATGAGAGCCGAATCAATATCCTGGATTCGATTAGCTGGATTACCGATTACTGCTACGTCATACCCACCCTGAGCCTCTTCGCCATTGAAGACAGCGCTGAAATTATGATTAAGAATGGACATCACAACCAGAGCAAAAACCACCAGGGTAAACATGGAAAGCGTCATCGCAGTCCTAAAACGATTCGCAAGAGG
>DEAP01000101.1 GCA_002348225.1 Dehalococcoidia bacterium UBA2979 | reverse complement strand
AGGAGAGATCAGTTATGGCGAAACGAAACCCTGATTACGATTTTAAGTGGTGTCCGGGCTGTGGTGATTTCGGTGTAAAGCGAGCCATTGAGATGGCACTGGTTGCACGTGCTTCAGAAAAACAAGAGCCGGTCGAAAATTCTGTAATAGTGGCAGGGATTGGCTGTTCAGGTAATTTGGTCCATCTTCAGGAGGGGCCACAACCTTTTGGAATTCATGGTATCCATGGAAGAACGCTTCCTATTGCGTACGGGGCAAAGTCAGCTAATCCAGATTTAAATATTCTAGTGGTCTCTGGTGATGGAGACTTTCTGTCGATAGGTGGCGAGCATATTGCACCTCAAGCAAGACGTAACCTCGATGTGACCGCCGTTGTGATGGATAATGGCATTTACGGGTTAACTAAAGGTCAGGCTTCTCCGACGACTGATCTTGAGGAAGTAACTCCAACGACTAAATTTGGGAAACTTGACGATCGAATGAACCCTCTTTCAGTTTATCTCGGCGCGGGGGCGCGATATATCGTCTCTGAACTCTCAACTCGAGTTAAAGATCTAGCATTAGCGATTCAAGAAGCAATGGACTTTCCAGGTTTCTCTATTGTTCACGTGCAGTCACCATGTACAACATATAACGATACTTACGCTGCGCTGAAGGGTGATGAAGCCAACGGGATTACGCCGTTAGCTATCCCTACGCCAGACGAATATGACCCATCGGACTACTTCCAAGCGATTGCACTTGCAGCTAAACCTGGGATCCCGATCGGGCTTGTTTATCGGGATGATGCTAGCGTCCCAGCTCACCAAAGGCTGAGCCAAGCAAGAGCCAGTGCCAATGTTGCCGACACCGATGTCGGAAAATTATTTGATGGCATGGTGATATAACTTTGGGCTTTTAGATCTTTTCTCGGCTGTTTAAAAATGAAGTGAGCCGCACGGACATGTTTGATTCGGATTTTGGTAGTAACAATCGCTCAGTTAAAGTTTTTGGCAATCGACTGAAGTTCGCAGCTTCACATATGGCTACTCTTGGTGCTGAATTGGAGCCGCTGCACGGTCATAACTACAGCGTAAGTTTTCAAGTCAATGGTGATGTAACGAGTGAGGGCTGGGTCATTGACTTTTCGATTTTAAAGCAATTGGTGAGGGAGCAATGCGATGCACTTGATCACCGATTTCTGCTTCAGATGCTCTCAAATACAATAAGAATCGAACATGATTCGAATGATAATTCCTATACGCTTTCACATAGTGACAAGCGGTATGTATTTCCAGAGCGCGATGTCATAGCTCTCGCCATCGAAAATACGACGGCCGAATATCTGGCCGAACTAATCGGAATGAATGTTATAACAAGGCTGCTAGACCTTGGAATGACGAACATTACTCAAGTCGAGTGTGTGGTTGAAGAGGCTCCGGGTCAATCGGGAGCTTATCGAAAAAGCCTTACGTCAAAATGAGTAAAATACTCTGAGGAGTGAAATCATGAACCGTATTCTGTCTTTAATCAGTACTATTCTCATTTCAGTATCAATCGGATTCGTAGCGAGTTACCTGTATTCCTATAATCCAGAGCGAGAGATCGTTGCCATTGACATAATCTCTGAGACCGGACAACAGAATCAACCCTCCTATTTGGGGGGTGTCGTGCTGAGTAATAGTATGTCCTCGTCAGGTTTGGATATCTTAGAAATTGCTATAGCAAGTGATGACTTTGACAATCCGGGAACATCTGTGCTGCGCCATGAACTACGTCCCGATGTGTCAATCGAAGAATTGAAAAAACTTGATTCGCTTGATGAGAGCGAAGGTCGAATAGTTACCGCCTTAGGTAATTTAGGAATTGGGGCAACAGAGTATGGCCAATATATTACGGGTGTTGTAGTCATCGAGAGAGCAAAGGAATGAGTAGAACGTTTCAATTTTTCTTGAGCGCCATTGTGGGACTCGCCAGCCTCGGTGTGGGAATATATTTCGGTCTATCTTATGGCGAATCTAGTAGCCGTGCGGACACTCGACTATTAGAACTGATGCATCCTGATATGGCAGAAAGCGATATTGACCCGATCCGGTCGAGAGGTGGTTTCACGGGCTTTGAAGGCCTGCCGTCTCTTACTGGAGAAATTTACCGAGCGGGTGATGTCGAAATAGGTATTGATCGCTTAAAGATATACTCTGGCGACTCACTTTTCGATGTGAATCTCTCCGTTCGTCCTAGACTGTTTGAGATATCTAAATCTGGCCGATTAATAGCAGCTGGTGATACGGTCATGCTAAGGTTCACCGACGACAGAGAAATTGCAGCGATATTGCTTTTGCCTAGTGATCTACACGACAGTGGTAATAGACGGCAAACTATCAACGAACGGAACGCAGCGGCTAGCGATTGAAGGTCCCGCATGGGGATTAGTATCGAATGGTTTGGATGTTCAACATACAGACTGAAAATTGACGACCTCACAATCTTTCTCGATGCGTACCTTGATCGACCAGCCACAGCACCCGATGTCGGACTCGTTACTGCTGACGTGACCGAGTGTGACTATATATTGGTTGGACATTCGCACTGGGATCATCTTTGGGGTGCCGAGACAATTATTCAGAATACAGGAGCCACCCTCATTGGTTCTTATGAAACTGCCAGAGTTATGATTGATCAGGAAAACATCGCAGAGAACCATATTATTCCCGTCGCCGGTACCGAGCGCCTGCGATTGAGCGATGATGTGACGGTCACTGTTTTTCCGTCTCTGCATTCACACATATGGATACCGACTCAGAACGGACTTGGACGGCTCGAGGACGCTTGTTTTGGTCACGAAGGTGTTTTTCATCAAGACCGACTTGAACTACTCGAGAACCGCTTTGGGTCACGTGAGGCGAGCCCCCTTCCTTGGTTCAAACAAACCCCTCGCGGGGATGGAGGAGCATTGTGCTATCTGATTGAAAGCCCTTATGGGTCGATTTTTTTTAAAGACACGATGGGTCACTATTCGAACATAATCAGAGAATTGGATCCAGATGTTGCGTTGTTAGCAGCAGCAGGTCGCGGGAATATCGATGGTGAGCCAGTTCAGGGCTCTGGAATAGATTTTTTAATGGACGAAATCGGCTTGCTCGATCCAGCGTCAGTAATTCTAGGTCACTACGACGATTTTGCTGGAAGTGGTAATCCAGCCCTTGATGACTTAGAGCCCGTAAAGCAGGCACTAACCACGACTAACCTACGGGCCGATATTGTTGAAATGGAGTTTGGCGAACTGACTATGGTGCTTTAGTGCGATCTACCATTGGACATACATTGGCATAACCACGTGGGTTAGGCGGTCATCATCAACTGCCCTAACCACTCCGGGGTTGCCAGATGAAGTGATCTCTAGTCTGATTGATTCTGAATCTAGAACAGCCAGTACATCCCTGATATAAGCAATATTGAAGGCAATGTTTGAGCTTCCACCCTCGATTACAGCATCTATCTCATCCTCATAGGTACCGGACTCGTCCGCCTGCGCTCTGATTCGGAGGCTACTTCCAGAATCATCATTGTCTTGCTCAGCCATGAATCGGACTATGTTCGAAGAGTCCCGTGCAAATCCTTCTGCGCGTCTCACAGTTTCAGACAATGCGCCTACAGAAACCTCTATACTGACCTCGTGATCAGCTGGTATTAACTGCTCATATGACGGGAAACTACCCTGCACTAGGCTAGCTGTTATACGGGCTGGGCCAACCGATAACGCCACACGGGTATTTGACTCAGCTTCCTCTTCAAGATGGATCGACACCCCCTCTGTAGCATCCTCAGGGAGTTCGTCAATTAATCGAATCACCTCTCTAACGATACCGCGAGGAATAATTAATGTTCGAGTGATTGAGCAAGACGGCAAGTCAAGTGTATGCACTGATAAGCGGAAACCGTCAGCTGCCCCGAGTCTTAAATTTCCTGGTGTGAATTCGAACTGAACCCCAGTCAATACTGGTCGTGAATCATCTTGTGCCGCGGCGATAACCGTCCGACTAAGAGCTTTCCTTAGTTCTGTTGGAGGGAGCTCTATGGAAGTTGCCCCGTCAAATTCAGTCACTTGAAACTCTGTCGGATTGAACCCAGCTATTTCTGCTTTAGTTCGTCTGCAGCGGACGATGGCCTGATAGCCGGACTCGGCGGACTCAAGAGTAACTTCATCATTTGGCAGATTCCCAATCAGACTACTTAGTCTCAATTTTTCCATCGTGATTTCCCCGGGGGATCCTATGGCTGCTTTGACCCGATAAGTAATAGCGACTGTCTCTCCATCAGTACCAACCAATAGTAGATCGTCGCCATCAGTTTTTGCTAACAATTGTCCGGCTAATGGATTTTGACTCTTTGGAATTGCCCTTGCAACAGCAGAGACGCCAGAATTCAGGTCTTTTTGAAGGCAGCTAAGGTTCATACGAGACTCCCTCTAATTGCTCAATGGTATTAGCACTTGCACAATTTTATCAAACACCAGTGATTCGCGTAGGTAATTTAACGCGGTAGTTTATTTTGGCAGGATATTTGGATAGGTTAGTGCCGCATTATTCTGGAACAATTAGTCGCTGAAACTAACCGAGCACGGACAATTTGGTCACTTCCTGAACGTGCGACTAGTTCTTTCGTCTAGGAGATTTCTTGGTTTTTTTAGTACGAGAGGATTTTCGCTTTGGGGGATTAACGAGAAGTTTTGCTTCTCGGGCCACCAAAAGGTCGAGCGCATCATCAAGTGTTAGTGTTTCAGGATCTCTTCCTGCCGGGACGGATGCATTGAATTCGCCATCAGTCACGTACGGGCCAAATCGTCCACTTAGATGGACGAATACCGTGGCTTCAGATTCCTTATCAGGCCGTTTCCCTAATTCTTTTTTTGATCGGGCGTCAGACTGTCGTCTTCCACGCCGCTTTGGTTGCGCAAGTATCGTCATGGCTTCATCAACGTTAAGTGAAGCTAATACAGCGAACGGGTCGTCAGCATCGATACTTCTCGTTTCACTTCCAGATTTGACATATGGGCCGTATGGACCAGTGTCAGCAAGTACATTTTCACCAGTGTCTGGATGAATACCCAGTATTTTGGGAAAGGATAGTGCTAAAAGAGCCTCTGTTTCCGTTACCGTTTCTATATTCATGTCAGGCCAGAGGCTCGCTCGCCGTGGTTTATTCCCATCGGCAGCATCATTGTCCGAGTTCGTCACTTCAAAATATGCACCGTATGGCCCAGCTTTAACGAGAATTAGACTTCCGGTACTTGGGTCGATTCCAATCTCCTTGTCACCAGCAAGTTTTTCTTTAATTCGTTCGGAGGCCCAATCAAGAGTGACCTCATCCGGGACAGTGTCATCAGGAATACCGACCGTAATTTCGGTATCGCCGTCGACCTGAAAGAGATATGGTCCATAATTTTTGCCGACACGGACACCGATATGCTTACCGTCGGCGGAAGTGCCGATAGGAATTGTTGCAAGTTCTCGACCTTCTATTTTTTCAACAGCGGACTCATAAACTGACCTAAATCCCATATTTTGCTCATTTTGTCCGAAATATAGCTGACTTAGCCAGTCTGATGCCGATGACGTACCTGTAGCAATAGAATCGAGGGATTTCTCCATATTTGCAGAAAATGTAAGATCAACCAATTGTGGGAAATGCTTCTCGAGCATTTTTACCACCGCAAAACCAGTGAAAGTTGGTATTAATGTGTTGTTTCTTCTGATACAGTTTCCACGCCGCTGGATCGCTTCCAAGATACTTGTATAGGTGGAAGGTCTCCCAATACCTTCTTTCTCAAGTTTTTCAATGATGCTTGCCTCAGTCCATCTCCGTGGTGGAGTGGTTGAATGTAAATCGAGAGAGAGCTCATGAATTGTAACGAAATCACCTACTGACATTTGTGGTAATTGAGTTTCGGACTCGTCTGTTGCCTCAGCCGAAGTCTCCTGGTACGCAAGGGTGTACCCAGCATCAAGCACCACTCTACCGGATGCAGCAAACTTCACTAGTCCGAAATTGTTTGTTAGGCCACCGAAGAGTAGTCGAGTATCAAGGTATATCTGTGGATTCATTTGCGAGGCAAGTGTGCGTCTCCAAATTAGTTCATAAACTGCGAAGTCGTCTCGACTCAGAGTTGACCGAAGTTCTGCAGGCGGAATGAAGTTTCCAGCTGGTCGGATAGCCTCATGAGCCTCTTGTGCTGATGCGGATTTTGTTCCATATGTTTGGGGCTTCTCACTAAGCTGGTCAGTTCCGTATATAGATCCCACGATTTCCCGTGTACGCGCCATGGCATCGCGCGCGAGACTGGGACTATCCGTCCGCATGTAGGTAATGTATCCATTTTGGAAAAGCCGTTGAGCTGCATCCATTGTTCTCCGAGATGACAGCTGCAGCTTCCGACCCGATTCTTGCTGCAGAGTAGAGGTTATGAAGGGCGGTCGAGCCCTTGAGCTCCCTCGCCTCTCCTGCTTATCCAGCAGCTCAAGTCTGTTAGCAGTTAGCTCTTCTGTTAGTAGGATTCCGTTCTGCCGGTCAATCCTGGTGACCTTCAACTCATCCTCGAGTTCACCCACTGCGTTGAAGTCCTTTGACACGGCGACGGGTCTATCCTGTACTTCCGTTAGACGAATCTTGAAAGTCTGAGCAGCATCTTCCTTCTCCGCAACACCTTCAATCCCATAGAATTCAGCAGATGTGAATTGCATCCGCTCGATCTCACGGTCAACAATTATTTTAGTAGTGGGCGACTGAACTCGCCCTGCAGATACACCTAACCGTATCCTTCGTTGTGCTAGTAAGCTCGTGGGATAACCGTATATCCGATCAAGCACCCTACGAGCTCGTTGTGCCGCTACTAGATCTGTGTCGATGTCTCGAGGATTCGCCAGAGCCTCATTAATCGCATCTTCCGTTATCTCGTGAAACACGAGTCTTTTGACGGGGACGCTCTTCTTAGGTTTGAGTTCGTCAAGCAGATCCTGAGCTATAGCTTCCCCCTCCCGATCTTCATCGGTGGCTAGATATAATTCATCAGCCTCGCGTAATTTTCTCTTGAGATCGCGAAGAGTAGCTTTTTTGTTGTCGTAAACAACAAGCGCGGGCGTGAAATCATTATTGACGTCCACCCCTAGAAATCCGAGTGAGCCATCCGAATACTTGTTTTTTTCGCCAGACTCCATCGTACCTAACTCTGATTTTTTCCCTGCAAGGTCTCTGATGTGTCCAACGGATGCCTCAACTGCAAAGGAGGAATCTAAGAATTTGCGGATGGTCTGTGCCTTGGTCGGAGACTCAACGATGACAAGTTTATTAGCCTTTGTGGTCATTCAATATATTTCCTAGATGATTTTGAGTTAGTAATCTATCAGCCGAACAGTCCTATCAGCAATCCGAATTAGTAAACGCAGCATCCTTCACTCTGTTAACGCACGAGATTAGCGTGCTGCGGAAGGGCTCAATCCCGGGAGTTTCCTTCAAGTGGTGCTTCCTCTAAGGAAAGTTCAACGTCACGCCTATGCTCGATTTGGACTCGCTTAATTCGTTGTCCGTCTATTTCGTTTACTGTTAATAACAATGAGCCGGCCTGGGCGTCCTCTTCCCCGACATCACCCCATAAGACTTCGATGGAATCTCCCACCTCCCCTAGCCGGCCTTGCGTAGAGACAACTAGACCACCCACAGTATCAACGTCATCCACACGGACCTCAGTGCCTAGATAGTCATTCAGGTCGTCGATGGTGGCGGTAGCATCCACGGAGAACGAATTTTCTGCGACTTGTTCAAACTGAGGAATCTCAGGCGAAGGATCGAATTCGTCCACGATCTCACCTGTGATTTCTTCTATCACGTCTTCGATAGTTATGACGCCTGCAGTGCCTCCGTACTCGTCCACAGCAATGGCAAGATGTGACCGGTCGCCGGTTCTAAGAGTCGACAGGACCTTGTCTGCTTCCATAGTTTCCGGAATGAATACCGGCTCCCTGGCAATATCTTCGAGTGAGGGCTTTTGGAAGCGAGGAATATAGCGAATCAGATCCTTGATATAAAGAGTACCGATAACTTCGTCCAGAGAGTCCCGATAAAGTGGAATTCTACTAAACCCCGATTGCAGTGCTAATTCTAGGGCAACATCGAAACTTGATTCGGTACTAATGGCCGTAACATCTGTCCTTGGTGTCATGAGTTCTCGGGCGGTTTGCCCTTGTAATTCCAATACAGAATGGATCATTTTTCGCTGATCGTTCAGATCTTCGTCATCAGAAAATTCTAATATTTGTATAAGCTCATCCGCTGGGTTGAGGTGTTCGGCACTCCCTGAAAGCCCAATGGCCCTAAGTGGAATGGTTGCCGTTGCTGAGAGAAGCCATGCTACCGGTCTAAACGCGAGTTGTAAGGTACTTGCGACGGCAATCGTATAGTCATTCCAAAACCCTTGCAATGACTGAGCGAAAATTCGAGTACTTGAGCGAATAATACTGGTAATCCAAATTGATATGAAGAAAGAAGAGGTCATCACCAAGAATGAAATGCCGTCTCCATTACTGACTAATGAAGAGGCAATTATTGTCGACGAGATTGTGATAAGGATTGAGGCGGCAGTGACAGCGGCTCGAAGGGCCCTTAACGTTCGTTGTCTTTCCCTCACGTAGTATCGCAACACACCATTCAGTCCCACATCGCTCAATGAGGGGATACTTCTCTTGGAAATTTCTATAGCACCAGCCTCAGCAGCGGTGCTGAGTACCAACAAACCAATACCTACGACTAGGAAAAACCCTGAGATGACAGTGATATCGGTATTCAAAATTTAACAGACCGCAAAGCTTCTATGAACTAACGGTCAGAAACCTCCCTGTTGGGTCGATCGTATTTCGTTACTGCAGGAACACCTAGCACAAGTTCTCCCTCACCAACGTCGTTTATAACAATAGCACCTGCAGCAGTCTTTGCGTGGTTCCCTACTGAAATTGGTGAGACAAGTACCGTGCCACTTCCTATAAATGCTCCATCACCTATCACGGACATATGTTTAGTTGTCCCGTCATAGTTAGCGACTATAGTTCCTGCTCCTACGTTAACGTCAGATCCGACCGTGGCATCCCCAAGGTACGAAAAATGACCTACATGGGTTCTTGAACCTATTGTGACTGATTTAGTCTCAACACTAGTACCTATATGAACTTGATGACCTAAGAATGTACCTGGTCGCAGATGACTAGATGGGCCAACATGGCATTCATCACCTACTTCTGATCCATTTATAACGGATTGAATAATTTCGACGTTATCTCCAACAGAGGTCGCCGTGATTTGAGAGTTCGAGTGAATTCTACAATTTCTTCCTATTTTGCAGCCTGTGCCTATGCTCACATTCGGATATATAGTGGTCCCAAACCCAATTTCCACATTTGTATCGATATAACTTGTGCTGGGATCTACCAAAGTAACGCCATTTTTCATATGTTGTTCTCTGATTTTATTTCGTAACTTTGCGTTCACATTTGCGAGACTAATTCTATCGCGAATGGGTTCTACTTCGGACGCTTCCGAGATCTGAAACGCATCAACGACGGAATCCTTAGCCTGATAGCTCAATGCCGCCATACCCGCAGTAAAGTTGGAGGAGAGGGCCGCTTTACCATTCTCCAGTGCATCTATCATCGCGTTGGTATCTGTAGCATAGATACCGACAGCGAGCTCCTCAGTCCCGTGGGGGTTTACTTCGTTTAATTGAGACGAAATTCCAAGTATACGTCCGTTACGGCGGCTTACAGGGAGCCCACGGGTAGTGCCTTTAGCTCGAACAGTTAAGACGGTCATGTCAGTATTGGTCAACCTATGTTGACCAATAAGTTTGAGTAGTGTCTCGCCTTCAATCAGTGGCATGTCACCCCTGACAAGTAGAGTTGATGTGACGTCATCTTCTCTCTTTAGATTCTCATTGATTTTGTCGAGCTCGTACTCAATTCCACGAGACTTGATCAACTGGATAAACCCATCAATTCCCTTATCGCGGGTGGCGTCGACTCCGATACATGAAATGCCTTCTGGGCTCAATGCTGCCACGCAGTCTATTAAGTGTTCGATGGAGGTTTTGCCTGCGACGGCCTGCAAGCAACTGGGGGAATCCCACTGATCGTAGCTAGTTCCGGACAGGTCAAAGATGACATGCCAGCCCCTTAAAGATTCAGCCGGCGAAAACGGTACGTAGGATTGTTCCTCAGACATCTGCTGGTCAAGCCCTTAAACTACACGATACTTACTTGTTGTGAGATAAAATTCTACTACAGATACTCACTGAGCCGGAGCCGATAGTGCCCTACACCGGCATACAGAATTTGAAACGTTGGGAGAACCAGTGAAAGTCAACGAGCTTAGAGAAGCGTTCATTGAATATTTCCAAGAACGCGAGCACCGACCAATTCCGTCAGCATCTTTGGTACCCCACGGCGATCCGACACTACTTTTCACCACAGCCGGGATGGTGCAATTCAAACCTTATTTTTTGGGTCTTGAACGACCTCCTGCACCTCGATTGACCTCAATACAGCGTTGTTTTCGAACGTCGGATGTCGAGGAAGTGGGTGATGATGATCATCTTACTTTCTTTGAGATGTTGGGGAACTTTTCGATTGGGGATTATTTTAAATCAGAGGCGATTAGTTGGTCTTGGGAATTTTTGACCGACGTCCTTGAAATACCAGGTGATAGGCTCTGGGCTACCGTGTATGTAGAAGACGATGAAGCCTATGAACTCTGGAGTGCCATAGGACTACCGGACGAGAGGATACTTCGATACACCGCCGAGCAAGGCAATTGGTGGGGACCTCCAGGTGATACCGGTCCGATGGGACCGTGCTCGGAGCTTCACTATGACTGGGGTATCAATACTGGTTGCGAAACATGCGACGTGGGATCGTGTCATCCAGATGAGGGCTGTGGCAGATTTCTCGAAATATGGAATCTCGTATTCATGCAATATGAACTTCTCGACGATGGAAGTCAGAGAGATCTACCAGCCGCGAACATTGATACTGGAGCTGGACTTGAGCGACTCGCATCTGTGCTGCAGGCTGAAAAATCAGTCTACATGACTGACGAGTTAAAAATGTTGATTACACAAGCTGAATCAATCACAGGTCATGAATATGATCCGGCGAACTATGAGACGGCGTTCGCACTCCGGGCAATGAGTGAACACGCGCGCGCGTTCACTTTCCTCGTAACAGACGGAGTGCTGCCATCAAATGAAGGTAGAGGATATGTTTTACGGAGACTGATTCGCCGTGCGGTGTACTTCTCACGAAAACTCGACGTACATGCAAATTTTTTCGCCAAAATGGTGGCGACTGCGATTGATATATCTCTACCTAATAACCCGGATCTTCATGACAATCGGCAGTTTCTTCTCGATTTGGCTGACAGCGAGGAGAGTCGCTTCAGAGCCACGCTGGACAGGGCTTTGTCACTACTGGAGGGAGTATTAGAGGAATCGCGAGCTACCGGTATAATTTCCGGCAAGGATGCCTTTACACTTTATGACACCCACGGCCTGCCGCCCGAATTGACTCGAGAAGTCGCACTCTCGCATGGATTTCAAGTGGACCTTACGGAATTTGAGGTTGAGATGGAGGAGCAACGTGAGCGGTCGAAAAATTCATCAGATAACGACCAACAGACGGACGTCGCAAAGCATTACGCTGCAGTCGGCATCGCCAGTGAATTCGTCGGATATGCAGATTTAACATCTTCCTCCACGATACGTTTTATCGAGACAGCTAGCGATCGGATCGAACTCGCATCCGACGAGATCTCGGTGATCTTCGATCAGACACCGTTTTACCCCGAGGGTGGTGGCCAGATCAGTGATACTGGAACTGTAAGCTCTGAGCGCGGGCAAGGTCTGGTGATTGATGTCCAACGATTTGGTGAGTCCATCGTTCACAGAATCAAGGTAACTAGTGGTCATTTTGCTGACTCAGATTCCGTCGACTGTGAGGTCGATCCAGCCAGACGACTTAATATTTCTCGTAATCATACCGCTACCCATCTACTGCATTCGGCGCTTCGGAGCGTTCTAGGAGAACACGTGAGACAGGCTGGATCTTATGTTGGGCCGGATTATCTTCGTTTCGACTATACGCATCCTCAAGCCCTTGCTGATGACGAACTAGAAGCTCTTACAGAAATTGTCAGTTCGAAGACGCGGGCAAATATCACCTCCGCTACGCTAGAGCTCCCTTATGAAGAGGCAATCGAGCGTGGGGCTATTGCATTTTTTGAAGATCGGTATACTGCTGATGTTCGGATGGTCGAATATTGTGATACGCGCGGCCATGCTCCTGAGCACGAGCATAGCGACCACTGCTATTCAAGAGAACTCTGTGGCGGCACACACCTCAGCTCTACTGGACTACTTGGTGATTTCCTTATCCTTTCGGACAGCAGCATCGGAGCCGGACTGCGCCGGATAGAAGCGTGTACCGGTGACGCAGCCTCTATAGAGCTGCGTGGGCAGCTTAAAACACTCCGGGACGTGGCTCATAAGCTGCAGACTAACTACAAAGACATTCTCCCTCGAATCGAGGCATTAGAAGGTAATATCACTGCTCTCGAATCCGAGTTAAAGCAGCACCAATCGAGCTCAGCTGAGCAGTTAGCGCAAAATCTTGCTGAGCAGGCTAAGCGATTAGGGGATACGAATCTTTTACTCGTGGAGACTACGTCTACTCAGTCACAATTGCGAGAGATTTCCGATGAGCTCCAGAGTGAGTTTGATTCACTTATTCTCGTTTTGGCTGGCACCAGCGATCAGAGCACTTCCTTACTTGTCTCAGTCAGCGAGGATCTGATTTCAAAAGAAATCGATTCACGTAGCTTGGTCGCGAATATTACAGACATCACGGGAGGTGGTGGTGGTGGACGGCCGCAACTAGCCCAAGCAGGCATAAAAGATTCCTCACGATTACGTGAGGCCTATGCTCAGGTCGAAGGCTTGTTGCGGGCTCAACTGATGGATTGACATGTTATTTAGTCGACTCGGGGTCCTTGTGTCTAAAGCCTATAAAAAATTTGCCCTGATCAGTGCAGCGATAATTCGAACCTTGAAATCCATGGGCTACTGGTTCCGTCCACTGATTCAAGGTCTCGTGACTGCTCTTTATTCGAGGAAATCTAACTCGGAACTAACAGGCGATGCAGCACCTATAGAAATCATTGAAATCGAGACCTCGGATACTTCAGCTACAGTAATCGGAAAGATCGAATCTAGCGGACTGAACTCTGCTTTTATTGAGTTGCCTGAGAATGCTTACGAATTTGAGCGCCTAGATCACTGGCTTAGAATCGCTGCGTACGCGCGCCGAACAGGCTTTGTGCCTATTATCGTCAGCCGTAATACTCGCATCCGTAAATCAGCCAAGAGCACTGGCCTAAAAACTCGAACACTCCCTATGGAAGGGTTTGGAGATATGCTCGATTCTTTGCTAAAGCCACTGAAGGTGGGTCGGGTTCGATCGCTATCCTCTAATACGCTTTTGACTTTAGTGACCACTGTAACATTTGGTCTCACTTTGTTATGGATCTTTAATTCTGTTCCGAGGGCGGAAGTGCGATTCAATCCCCCGACTACGTCCCGGACAATAGACACGATTCTCACGGTTACCGATATCGCAAACGGGAATGACATAGCTAATCGCCGAATAGTCGGGATCGCAGTCCGTCGAGAGGTTAGTGCAACGGTGGTCGTTAAGACGACCGGTATTGATGATTCCGGAGACGAGACCTCACTGGTCGTGCTCGAATTCACTAACAGCAGTAGTAAACCGTATTCCTTGGCAAAAGGCTTCCAAGTTCGAACCGAGGACTATTTATCGTTTGCGATCATCGAAGATGTTATTGTAGGTCCAGGTGAAGTCGTGCTTGTGTCAGCACTATGTGGTATCGCGGGTGAAATAGGAAATGTAACAGCCGATACTTTGACAATCGGAATATTGCCTACTGAGATTGCCGTCACAAACCCTGAACCAGCATTCGGTGGGACTGACAATTCTTGGTCTATCGTCTCACCTGACGATGTGCTCCAAGCTCATGTACATGCGCAGTCGGTTCTTCGTGCGAAAGGTATTCATGAGCTTCGAGACTTAAATCTGGGTGAATTAATATCAACTACTGTCGCCACCCCAGTTTTCTCACAACAAGCTCGGCAAAATATTGGCGATCCAAGCGATATTTTTGTTATGGATTACGTCATCATTGCTACTGGATTAGTAGTTTCACCCGATGAGGCCAGAAGGGTCACTCGCACCATCTTTTCGACTACGTTATCGCCAGCGGAGGAATTGGTTCGAATTTCCCAAATAGAGCTGATCGATTCGCCTAACTTGGGAAAAGACAAAGTCCGTCTAAGAGCCACTGCCGAGGTTGCGGACTTAAGTCATTGGATTGAAGATGTAAATGATTTTCTGCCCGGTAAGAGTACTGAGCAAGCGGAATGGTTTCTCTGGGATCGGCTGGACTTGATCGATTCACCGGATATCCAAATAACACCAAATTTCCTCAGACGGACATCACTTCCGCGTGATCCGGGGAAAATCACTTTAGTACTCCAGTGAAAACAAGAGAAAATTAAGGAATAAATAGAGTGAGTCGTATCTTAGGGATTGATTACGGAGCCAAGCGAACCGGCTTAGCAATTAGCGATCCCTCAAACAAGTATGCAATACCTCTTGATGTTATTAATAGCACCCGCACCTACCCGCATATAAAGCAATTACTACTTGATGAAGATATCCACACTGTAATTATCGGCCTGGCCATGCCGATGTCCGGCAAACTAAATACTCAGGTCACATCAACTATGCGTATTGCGGATAGGATCCGCAAACTAGGTGTCGACGTAGTGCTTGAAAGCGAGCATCTGACGTCAGAGGCGGCACACGATATGGTGCGTGGGCAAGTCGCTCGCAGTGATGTACGGATTGATGATGTAGCGGCCGCGGTGATATTGCAACAATATCTCAATTCGAAAAATTCCGGCTTATGAGAACTCCTGCACCCGATACGAAGAAGATTATGCGACTTCTATTTAGCCTTTCCTTTATCACCGTAGTGTTTGTGATCCTATTGATGATTAGAGTACTCGATGCTTCCGATCAGAGATTACATGCAGACATTCCAGTAGCCGCTGAGAATCCGCCGCCCGAGACCGTGGAAGTGGAAATTCCGGGCGGATTAAACGTGGGTGAAATTGCGCAAATTCTGTCTGACAGTCAGATTGGTGGTCATCAGCGAGACTTACTCACATTGGTTGGTCTTCTTGGTTCAGGTCGGTCCATCCGCTCAGGAAGTTACACGTTCGACGGATCTGGAAGTTCAGGTATGGCCATCGCACATCTACTTAAGGGTCCCGATAGTGATTACATACTCGACTTTCAACCAGGGCTACGAAACGAAGAAATTCGTGAAACTTTAGTTACAGTCTCACAATTCACCTTGACTGAATGGGAGTCAGCAGTAACCACATTACTGGACTCTCGGAAGACCTCACTCCTGCTTGATCCCCAATTGCTGATTCCAGAGGACATCGGGCCATCATCGTCCACAAGTAAGCTACAGGGGTATCTCCATCCAGGTGCATATATGATCACTTCTGATACCTCCCTATTTGATTTACTTGCAGCG
>DEAP01000085.1 GCA_002348225.1 Dehalococcoidia bacterium UBA2979 | reverse complement strand
GCCTCCCGTAGGAGTCAGGGCCGTGTCTCAGTCCCTGTGTGGCTGTTCGTCCTCTCAGACCAGCTACGGATCGTCACCTCGGTAGGCCGTTACCCCACCGACAAGCTAATCCGCCGCAGGCCCATCCAAAAGCGCCCGAAGGCTTTCATCCGCAAAGCGGATCACATGGGGTATTAGTCCTCCGTTAGGAGGGTTGTCCCCCACTTCTGGGCAGGTACCTACGTGTTACTCACCCGTTCGCCACGGTTCCGAAGAACCGTTCGACTTGCATGCATAAAATACGTCGCCAACGTTTATCCTGAGCCAGGATCAAACTCTTCATTACGAATAGTTTGCTGTTACTGGGTTTCCCCAGTCCTAAAACTAAATTATTTCATCCTGCACAAATCCACCCGACCACACTGACCGAAGGCCAGCGCACCCCAAGTGAACCCGTACATGACGAGGATCCACATTTCGAATTCTATTTGCTCTCCAACTGTAAAGGTACAACGTGCCTTATAAGTACACGGACCATTAACTCTATGAGTGGCGTTGACCAGTGTCAACAGTCCTCACTCACCGAAGCAATAGTACTTGTCATCAATAAAACTAACTAAATCTACTGATATATCAAGACTTCACTGCACTAACGATAAACGATTTAGCATCCGTGGATATGTTTCCACCGGTTAGCGACACCGTACCACCAGACCGCACACGAATCGAATACGCCGTATCAATTTGGGTGCGCGACAATTTCAGACCCAATTCATTAGCTATGATTCGCAGAATACGTGCGAATAATGGCTTAGCTAGTGTTTTTATTGGTGCTTTCCTTGTGCGAGGGATTCTGACGATTTGTTGGTCAGGTGTCGACTCTCTCTCTATCACATCTGATTGTGTCCCTAGCCACTCTTTTGCTAGATCGTATAAGTATTGGTCATCTGACCGGACATCTGAGGCTAAAGAGACTAGATGCTGTTCGATCCCCGGGTTTATCTCCTTAAGAGTGGGGATCACATCCAAACGCAATCTATTTCTGATCAGCCCAGTATCTTCATTAGTAGAATCGACTAGCGCCTTAATGCCGTAACTGTTGAGATACTGATGAATGTCCTGCTGCCAAATAGTTAACAAGGGTCGCATTATGCGGAGGTGATTAGCTCCACCCCCTATATCGATCGGCCAGTATGCTCCGGGATTCATAGCAGAAAAACCTTTTGCCCCCGAGCCCCTAATAAGATTAAAAAAGGCTGTTTCAGCTTGATCGTTTGAATGGTGCCCGGTAACACAAGCACTTATAGCGTTTTCTACACACACTTCGGCTAGCCATTTGTAACGAGCAATCCGCGCCTGCTCTTCCGTTTCGATTAGATTAGAGGCGTCACCAGTCGCGAATTCAATACCCAATTTGGACGCAATATCTGAGACAAAATGGGCCTCTCTAGTCGTATCAGCCTGATCTCGGATCTTGTGGTTGAAATACCCGGCAATATAGCGTGATTCAGGGAACGCTTTGACCATCGCAATTAACAAAGCAGTTGAGTCAGGGCCACCGGAACAGGCGATCAAGATAGAATCAGGGAATTCCACTTCACAGCTGGAAACGGCCTCAAGCATGCCCTTATAAACTAACCGCTCAAACGAAGAGGTGCTTCGATTAGAAAAATTTAGTATCGAGTTTGAGTTTGCATTGGACACGACTCAATCATAATACCCGAGCCGTAATCATGATTATTTAGATCCGAAAACCTAGTCGCACCGAGGTAATGTTTCCTCAAGAGAAAAATATGAAATCCACCACCAATCCTGCGTGCCGTTAGTATCACCGCCAACGACACCTTGGCTCGAGAAAATCTGGATCACATACTCCCCAGGTTTTGAATATCCATATCGATTCCGGAGTCGAGTCTCTGCGTAATGCTCCGTCTGGATATATTCATATAGCATTGCAAGAGTTCGGAATCGGGCATCAAGGCAGGTGTTAGTGAGCTGCGCTTGTACGATATCTTTTTCAAGCTCCGTCACTCGCTGAGAAGTGTTTGGTAGTGCATATGCAAATAGCGCAATCAATAAAGCCAACAAGCCAATCACAAAATAAACTGGCTTCACTCTATTACGACCAGATCCAGAGGACGGGGATTCAAGGGTGATACGTCACCTCCCACAAGCAATTCCCCAGCCACCTAATAAAGCCTATCGGCATGGCGAGAAGCCGGCAATCATAAATTCTTACCGCTGAGGAATTTATACCTCAATCACCTGATTGATTCTAGAAACCATCCAATAATCACCTGGAACAGTCTCGACCTCCGAGAGAGAGCAGTTAGCAAGGTCTATTTTTCTGAAGTTCGATAACGAAATGCCCAACGCATGACATAAAAAAGTCTTAATAGCTAGATTATGAGAAAAAATGACAATCGTCTGACCAGTATGGCGGAGCGCCAGCTCATCACAAGTCTCGACCATCCTATCCCGGACCTCTCCCAAAGTTTCGCCATTTGGAATTCGCAGATCTGTCGGGTCCTGGTTACGCCAAGTCTCTAACCAATCAGAAGGAATCACTGACCGCATTTCTTCTCTACTCAGTCCATCATAGTCTCCCTGATCCATTTCAACTAAACGTTCGTCAACCGAGATCGGAATACCACTTTTAATGGACAGGGGAGCCGCGGTAGAAGTGGCTCGACTTGCGGGAGAAGAGTATATTGCTGAAATATTTTGGTTAGCAAAAAAATAGGGAACTCTTTCGGCTTGGCCTCTGCCAGTTGCGTTCAGGTCCGTATCAATCAATCCCTGGGCCTTGCCTTCAAGATTATTATCTGTCTCACCATGTCGTACGAAATAAAATCGCGTCAGTTCTGATTCCATCTGATGATTAACTTAGTCCGACCACAGTGAGCGCAGTTCCGCCACAAGTTCAATAGCCGCTGACCGCGGATCGAGGCCCCGAACTGCAACCTGCTGAGTCAGTTCATCTAGAGCGGTTGCATTTGCAGCTGCGGCTATTGTCTCTCGGTGCAAGATAGCCCGTGACAACGCCATTATCTGCCTACGAGCGTGAGCTCTGCGTTCTTCTTCTGCATGTTCCGATTCAGTCATAAATATCTGATGCTCATCAATTTTATCTATAAGTTCTGGCACCCCTTCACCTGAAGATGCAATTGTCTTCAGTATTGGAGGTTTCCATGCACCCAAATCAGCTATCGCCAAAAGTGACCGCAGTTGACCTACTGCAGTATCGGCACCAGCAAGATCGGCTTTATTAACGACCATTATCTGAGCAACTTCCATCAGGCCAGCCTTCATAGATTGCACGTCATCGCCGGCACCGGGATTGGCCACTAATACAGTTGTGCCAGCAGCATTTGCGACCTCAACTTCGTCCTGACCGGCGCCAACTGTCTCGATAAGAACAACATCAAAGCCTGCGGCATCCAAAAGATCGGCAACAGCCGTGGCAGTTTCAGAGAGCCCTCCTAAATTTCCTCTTGAAGCCATTGAACGAAGAAAGACACCGGAATCACCAGTCAGATCCTGCATCCTTATACGGTCACCAAGAATCGCTCCATTCGAAAATGGTGAGGACGGATCAACCGCAATAATCCCGATCGTTCGATCTCGTCTGCGCTCTTCTCTAGCAATAGAACCCACCAAGGTAGATTTGCCAGCTCCAGCTGAGCCCGTAACACCAACTATTTGTGCATTCCCTGTATGGGGGTATATTGCTGCTGAGATCAATTTCCCTGCTTCAGAATCAGATTCGACCAGTGAGATTGCTCTACTGAGAGCTCGCCGATCTCCGTTTAGGAGTCTCTTACTTAGATCTTCTGCCCTCGATACGATTTCTGAATTAGACAATCGAGACCTCTGTTAGACGCGAGCGGGAGCGTGTTCTTTTACAAAATCGATAACGTCAGTGGTATCTGTACCTGGCCCGAAGACCCCCTCGAAGCCGATTTCCTTGACCTGCGCCACATCCTCCGTCGGAATAATCCCGCCGCAGAATAGTAGGACGTCATCAACCCCTCGAGTGGACAGTTCTTCTACCACTCGAGGAAACAATTCGAGATGAGCACCAGATAAGATGGAAAGACCGACTACCTGGACGTCTTCTTGAAGAGCTGCTTCAGCAATCATTTGGGGAGTTTGCCGTATACCTGTATAGACAACTTCCATCCCGGCGTCTCGCAAGGCTCGCGCAACAACTTTCGCGCCTCGGTCATGACCATCAAGCCCCGGTTTAGCAATCAGCACACGTATAGGTTGATCATTAGACATACGATTCTCCCCTCACCCGCTATTCTAACTCGATGTAGAGTATTAGAACACAGTACAGTGTGAACTTGATATAGCGCTGGACTCATTAGT
>DEAP01000086.1:18829-19069 GCA_002348225.1 Dehalococcoidia bacterium UBA2979 | reverse complement strand
GCACCTGTAATGGTGGATACGTCAGACCCACTCGCTCTATTTGACTATGACCGACAGGTTAAAGAAGCACAATCAGTCGAAGAAACACCCGAGGAGGAAGCTATCAGTCTCGTAGGGCCGGACGGCTCAGTAGGGATTCCAGCCCCGATCCAGGGGACGATAATACAGATTTCCGTAGAAGAAGGTGACCAGATATTGATCGGTCAGGAACTGCTTGTGATGGAAGCCATGAAAATGGAG
>DEAP01000086.1:513-18523 GCA_002348225.1 Dehalococcoidia bacterium UBA2979 | reverse complement strand
ATGGAAGCCATGAAAATGGAGCACGTTATCAAGGCTGACAAATCTGGAATAATCAAAAAAATTAATGTCGCACCGGGAGACATTATTGTCGAGGGTCATCCGCTCATTTTTGTGGAAGAGAGTGACAGTGGAGACGCTACCTTCGTTGAAGAGGAAGCAATTGATCTCGACTACATACGGCCTGATCTCGAAGAGGCTTATGCGAGACACGCCTACACTTTGGATGAAAATCGTCCAGAAGCCGTTGCGAAACGGTACGGGCGTGGCTATAGGATGCCTCGTGAAAATATCGCTCAATTAGTCGACGAAGGTACATTCAAGGAATATGGGCCGCTGGTAGTAGCCCGTCAACACCAAAAATTTAATGACCAGGAATTACGCGAAAAAACTCCAGCCGATGGTTTGGTCGCAGGCATCGGCTCTGTAAATGGAAATCTTTTTTCTCCCGAAGAGGCTCGTACAATGGTGATCTCATATGACTACACCGTGCTTGCGGGCACACAGGGGGGGAGAAATCACTACAAGCAGGACAGGATGTTCGAACTCGCTGAGCGATTCAGACTCCCACTAGTGTTTTTCACTGAAGGTGGTGGTGGCAGACCAGGTGACGACGCCACCGGACCTGGGGTAGCTTTCGACACTCATACTTTCACACAGTTCTCGCAGCTTAGCGGCTGGGTGCCCTTAGTAGGAGTAACTAATGGACGCTGCTTTGCAGGGAATACTGCATTGCTAGCATGTTGTGACGTCATCATTGCCACTGAAGGGTCGACTGTTGCCATGGGTGGCCCCGCAATGGTCGAGAGTGGTGGACTGGGTGTTTACACACCTGAAGAGCTCGGCCCTATGTCCTTTCAGGTACCAAATGGAGTCGTTGACATTCTGGTTAAGGATGAGGAAGAAGCTGTTGAGGTGGCTAAAAAATATCTCTCCTATTTCCAAGGACCGATTAGTGACTGGGAAGCACCTGATCAACGTAAACTTCGACATATTGTTCCGGAAAATCGCAAACAGCTCTATGACATGCGAGAGATTATTGACACCATCGCCGACAAAGATTCCGTCTTGGAGATTCGTGAAAAATTTGGTATCGGTGTGATTACAGCGTTTATGAGAGTCGAAGGCAAGCCAATGGCAGTTATCGCAAATAATCCTCACCACATAGCTGGTGCGATTGACTCCGACGGTGCCGACAAAGGTGCTCGGTTTGTGCAACTTTGCGATGCATATGACATCCCCATTCTCAGCCTAATGGATTGCCCCGGCATGATGGTGGGCCCTGACGTAGAGTCGACTGCGCTTGTTCGACACTGTGTAAGAATGTTTAACGCCGGAGCAAATATAACTACTCCTATGTTCCTCACTGTGGTGAGAAAAGCATACGGTTTGGGTGTCCAAGCAATGTGTGGAGCGAGTTCATTCATGGGCTTTTTCTCAGTAGCTTGGCCAACAGCTGAGTTTGCTGGCATGGCCATCGAAGGATCAGTGAAACTCGGATATCGAAAAGAACTCATGGACATCGAGGACCCAGAAGAACGCTTAGCCGAGTATCAACGTCGAGTTGATAGGGCCTATGATCGAGCAAAGGCGGTCAATGCGAGTGCTGGCTACGGAATTGATGACGTGATCGATCCGGCAGAAACGAGATCTTGGCTGGTTATGGGACTTAATAGTGTGCCGCCCACACCACAGCGCACGGAGAAGAAATATCCATATATCGACACTTGGTAGGACGCAATCAGTCGAGATATTTATAAGCGGGCAGGGTCAGGAAGTCTTCAAACTCGTCATTAAGTACGAGCCCATCAAGGATTTCAGCTGCAGAATCAAAATGATTCTCGCTGCTTGATGACTTTAAGCTTGCCAGTTCGGACTGGGATATTTCTTCGTATAGCGATCGAGACATATTGCGTCCGTCCGCCAGTTCGACCTCATGCCGTAACCATTGCCAAAGCTGCGCCCGGCTTATTTCGGCTGTGGCTGCATCCTCCATCAAATTATTAATAGCTGCAGCACCATTACCACCTAACCATTGGTTTAAGTACTGAAGAGCCACGGAAATATTCATCCGTATTCCTTCCTCAGTTATCTCGCCCTTGGTCAGCTCAGCTGCACTAAGTGCACTAGCATCAGCAATCACGTCATCACGTTGGCGATCTTTTTGATTGTCACGTTCGCCTAAGACATTACCGAAGGCGGCTCTCGCTGTTGGCTCGAGATCCGGATGAGCGATCCACGTCCCGTCAAATCCGTCACCTGATTCCCTATCTTTATCCGACTGAACTGCAGCAAGAGCTGTCGCATTGAGTTCGGCATCACGTCGGCTTGGAATAAAGGCGGACATGCCTCCCATTGCGTGAGCACCACGGCGATGGCATGTTTTCACCAATAGCTCGGTGTAGGCCCGCATAAACGGCACTGTCATACCAATGAGGGCTCGATCGGGAAGAATGAATTTTGACTGATTGCGAAAACGTTTTATAACACTGAAAATATAGTCCCAACGGCCAGCGTTCAGGCCAGAAATATGCTCTCTCAATTCGAAAAGAATTTCATCCATTTCATAGGCCGCAGTTATGGTTTCAATCAGTACCGTTGCACGAACAGTACCGCGCGGAATATTGAGTAAATCTTGAGCGAGATTGAACAGATCATTCCATAGGCGGGCTTCTTTATGACCCTCTAGTTTTGCTAGATAGAAATAAGGCCCTGTCCCTCGATCAATACGCTCCTGAGCATTATGAAATAGATAAAGCCCAGCATCAAAAATTGACGCAGAGCATGGTTCGTCGTCGATGAACAGATGTTTCTCGACGAGGTGCCAACCCCGGGGGCGAACGATCAATGTCGCGGGTTCATCACCAAGCACGTAGGTTCGACCTTTATCATCTTCAAGACTCATTGTGCCTCGAATCGCGTCGTACAGATTGACTTGGGCCGCGACCACGTTTGACCAAGTGGGTGACAACGCATCTTCAATATCTGCCATGAAAGCATCAGCATCTGAATTAAGTGCATTGATCATCATTTTGCGTTCACATGGTCCCGTAATTTCAACCCACCGTTTTTCAAGATCCTCGGGACAATCAGCGACTACCCAGTCGCTTTCACGGATACCAATGGTATCGTCAAGAAAATCAGGCAAATGGCCGGCGTCGAAATTACTTTGACGTGTGTTTCGCTCAAGCAGCAGGCTAGATCGCATCTGATTAAATTCACGATGCAGAGCAGCCACAAACTCCAAGGCTTCTAACGAGAGAATTTGCTTCCAGTCCTCTCGAATCTCGCCCCTAATCTCGATACCTTGGGCAATCAAAACAGAACCTTCGCTTTCAGATGACATATACGGCCTCTATTCAATGTGTTCACTTAAGGCTCGGCAGAGAATAACAGCCAGGGACCTCCGTGTCTGTTAGTGACCTCTCTGACTACCCCCTCCGATAGGTGGTACCAAATATATCTCTGCATCTTCTTTAACAGACTCTAGCAAACCAGTTGAATCCAGAATTGACCCATCCAAGGCCACCGCAAGTTCGGTCCTGAGTCCATCCGGAGTGATTATTGCAGCAGCCAGCTTTGGACAGACCTTGATCAGATCGTCAAAAACTTCTCTCAGAGTTTCTCCTCGCAGGGTGAATTTTGTCTCCCCATCGGCGAGCTGCAGCAGCGAGTTGGGCACATGCAGGGTAGGCATACTACTTCGCACACTCAGAAGCTACGAGTCGCCGAGCTCTCGAAGCAAATACTCTGGGTTGGCCGGTAATTTATTTATTCTCACTCCAACAGCATCGTATATAGCATTTGCTATAGCAGCCAAAGGAGGAACAATAGGCACCTCGCCGACTCCTCGAACACCAAACGGGTGACCTGGGTTAGGAACTTCGACTAGGACCGTATCAATCGGAGGTAAGTCATTCGCAACTGGCATGCGGTAATCAAGGAATGAGGAGTTCGACATGATCCCATCCTCGTCATACACATATTCTTCATTGAGGGCCATTCCGATTCCCTGAACCGCGCCACCCTGAATCTGCCCCTCCACGTAATATGGATGGATAGCTTTTCCGACATCCTGTATGGCGGTATATCTAAGCACGGTCACTTTCCCGGTATCTCGATCTACATGGACGTCGGCAATATGTGCTCCGAAACATGCTCCTATCTTCCCGACATTTGTCGAGACTAGATCTGCCCGTCCCTGAACCATTCCGCCCGTCGCAGGAAGCTTTGAAGCAGCCTCCCGAAAGCTCATGATTTGCCCATCAGGACCATGCAGGGAAGCATCAGTAGCGTCATAATGTACCGTACTAGAATCCACATTCCATATCTTAGACACCCGCTCTTCAAGCTGTTTTCTGATATCCAGTGCTGCCTCATACACGGCCCATCCAGTAGCAAATGTCGTACGGCTTCCACCGGTATTCCCGGTGTACCCGATAGTATCCGTGTCCCCTACCAAAGAATTAATATCCTCATACGCGATTCCCATTGTGTCAGCAAATTGCATCGCCAGTGCTGCTCGCTGACCTCCAATATCTACTGACCCTGTCACTAGAGTTACTTTGCCATCTTCATGGACATTGGCGTACGCACTGGACTCCCCGCCTCCATTCTGCCAAAACCCCATCGCAACTCCACGACCAACATCCTGATCAGATATCTCGGAGCGATAGTGAGGATGCTGACTTGTCGCAGTAATCCCCTCTCGAGCCGCTAATGAACCGTGTGTGGCACCGTCGCTTCGACGGTCACCTTCTTGGGCAGCATTGATATCCCTCAGTTCCATTGGATCAATATCAAGCTGCTCAGCGAGCTCATCCAGCAGAGCCTCAACAGCAAATTCTGATGCCGGTGCGCCCGGAGCTCGATATGCTGCAGTTTTTGGTCGGTTCAACACAATATCAAGACCGATAATCCGCTGGTGCGGTATAAGGTAGGGTCCTAGGGCGCATCGTGCCCCCCCTGCTACCGGCGATCCTGGATAGGCTCCGGCTTCGTACTCCAGTCGTATGTCAGCAGCTACTAATTTTCCATCCTTGGTAGCACCAATTTTCACAAAAGACCGGGTTCCAGAGGTAGGGCCTGTCGCTTCTAGGACTTCGGTCCGACTCATTGTCATTTGAACAGGGCGGCCGGATTTTTTTGAAAGCAGGGCCGCTAGTGGTTCTAGATAGACGACATTTTTTCCACCAAACCCTCCACCTATTTCAGCGGGCACAACCCGGAGGTCACCCAAGCTGACGTCCAAAATGCGACTAACGTTCTGCCTGATCCCGAACGCACCCTGAGTGCTGGTCCAGATAGTTATTTTTCCGTCGTGATTCCATACCGCGGTCGCATTATGAGGCTCGATATATCCCTGATGGCTCATCGCGGTCTCGTACACACGCTCGAGAATGATGTCGGCCTGAGAAAAGCCTTCCTCAATATCACCAAATCCCATCTCTACTGTTCTGGCAATATTTGAAGGTTTTCCATCTACTGGTATGAAGAGATCCTCAACGACTTCATCCATGCCATCATCGTGCAGTATCGGCGCACTTGGTGACAACGCATCTTCAATAGTCACAACCGGCGGCAGTACGTCATATTCGACTTCGATTAACTCGACCGCATCCTCCGCGATGTGGGCGTCGGTTGCACTAACTGCCGCTACCGGATGACCTTTAAACAAAACTTTACGGCGAGCCATGAGCCTCTCAATGTCCCACTGAGCTGGCATTGGACCTCGGATTGTCTGCAAAATTGCCTCGACCGGAGGTGGAAAATCCTCGCTGGTGACAATACTCAACACACCTGGCAACGCCAATGCTTTCGTAATATCTATACTTTTTATGAGTGCGTGTGCGTGCGGACTTCGCTTGACTCGTCCATAGGTCATATTCGGAAGTCGGACATCTGCACCATAGATGGCCCTGCCAGTAACTTTATCGACTCCGTCAGGCCTGACCGTATTCGTGCCCACAGATGGATTTTCAATTTTTATCGTGGTCATCATTCATTTCCTTAGATTCGAGTTTGAGGTGGTCATATAGCGTTCATACTAAAGCATCATGCTCAAAACTATTCGTCGTTGCTAAACGTCGACTAACAAGTCCTATCTGCTAATAGCCGAGTCAGGATTATACATACACCTGAACCCAACGTTACTCGACGTGCTATCTGGAGACACGCCAACACGGGCGGCGGGGCGATAGCGCGCGCAGTAACTTAGGTGACACAAAAACGAACCGCCCTTTTGAACTTTTGCGTCGCCGTCAGATGGACCTATGGGATCTATCATTTGTGGTGTGAGCGGATGTTCGACACTAAACCAGTCCGCGCACCATTCCCAAACATTACCTACCGCATTGTGCAAGCCATACCCGTTGGCAGGAAACGCGTCTACTGGGCAGGTACCGTACCATCCGTCGTCAAGAGAATTAGAAGATGGGAATATTCCCTGCCACGTATTGGCCAAATGTTCGCCGTTTGGATTGAATTCGTCTCCCCAAGGAAACAGAGCTCCTTCTAATCCACCACGGGCGGCGAACTCCCAATAACTCTCTGTAGGAAGACTCTTGCCTGACCAGTTCGCAAACGATCTCGCATCCTCCCAGCTAACATGCACAACCGGATGGTTACCTCTGCCTTCTATGGAACTATCTGGTCCCTCTGGATGTCGCCAATCAGCTCCGAATACCTGCCGCCACCAAGGAGCATCCATCACACCTCGAGTAGGTTCAAATTCTTCGGGGAGAAGACCACCAAAAACAAAAGACCACCCTTTTTCTTCGGCAGTAGTCATATAGCCAGTAGCAGCGATGAATTGATCAAAATTATCATTGCTCACAGCATGAAGATCTATCCAAAAAGGAGAAACTTTCACACTCCGGACGGGACCCTCCCCATCACCGAGATAGGATAAATGACTCTCCGAGCCCATAGCGAATGAGCCTCCGTCGATATATCCCATATCACTTAGCGATACTAGTCTTGTATCTCTCTCAATTGGCTCCCTCAGTCTGCCAGTTTTTTGCTTGCTGACGAAGTTTTCCCCTGAACCAGGCACACAACAGTGACAGTCATCGACCATAAAATACTCATCTCCAGTTATCGGCAATTCCTGTTATCAATTCTAAAAGTCCTCAATCTACTCTGCGATGCTTGGGACTAACCTCCAAGCACAGGTTACACTTTGCCAGAGTCTAACCGAACAAAGTAAGGTGTTAAATGGAAGCATCAAATGAGCCGCTCTGGGAATTTCTATTGTCATTAGGAACAGACAAAGTTGCGCACACTGGTGGGGACTTCCTCCATCACTTACGCGCCGTCGAAACTTTACTTAACGAACACAGCGCTGATCAAGAGGTGGTGAAGGCCGGATTGTTTCATTCGATATACGGTACTCAAGGATTTCAGGATTTTTCGCTGCCACTCACTGAACGGGATACTATACAAAACCTTATAGGGACAAGAGCCGAATTCATAGCATTTTGTAACTGTGTGATGGATCGGGACTCTTTCGACTCTGAGGTTGCTCAGGCCCTCACAGGGCGTAGTGAACACCGCATCCGTGATAGGGTCTCAAATCAGCCAATTGCAATGAACACCCCACAATTGGCTGACCTTGCGCAAGTTCACTTATTTGATTGGCTGGAACAAGTCGAGCGAAGTGACCGCGGCTGGGACTATCGTAGGAGTGCGTATCGTAATATGGCTACACTTGTCGGACCCGATGCTGAGATGCTCTACGAGGAAGTATTTGCAAGAGAAAATAGCCAATTAGATTAGTGAGGAACAAATGGAGTTAACCCCTGGTACTGAAATAGTTGAACTCGAAACTGGAGTATTCGCCCGACTGCATGCGGGCTTAACCAACGCCGGAATAATTATCGGTGACAACAGTGTCTTAGTGATCGACTCATTACGGGTTCCGTCCTTCGCGAGAGATTTAATCAGTGACGTAAAACATCTCACTGACAAACCAATTGAATATGTAATCGACACCCACTCACATTGGGACCATGCCTGGGGCAATGAAGAATTCCCAGATGCAACAATTGTCGCTCATGAGAACGCGCGCGACGAAATGCTCGACGTAGAGTGGAACAGACAATGGAGAGAAAAAGTCGTTGCGGCAAATGATCCGTGGTCAGAAGAAGCCAAATTAGTCAACATCACGCCGCCGGATTTAACGTTTCAGGACACCATGAGTCTCCATTTTGGAGGACGAGAAATAAAACTCCTGTATTTGGGGAAGGCTCATACCAGTGGTGACGTTTTCATCCATCTCCCCGCTGAAAAACTACTATTTACGGGTGATGTGGCGCAAGACGGGGGGATACCATATCTCGGCGACAGCTATCCTATCGACTGGCTCGACACGGATGACCGGTTAGTTGAGGTTGATGCTGACCGTTTTGTTTCAGGTCACGGCCCGATCGGTAAGCATTCGGCATTAATTGAAGCCCGAGATTTCATTCACGAACTGGTTGGAAACGTCCAAGACTCCATCGAGACTAACGAGAGTACCAACTCCAGATCACAGACCGTCTATAAAAAAATGGAATACCGATTCAGTGGGTTCCGTGGATTCGAAACGTTTGCAGAAAAAATCGAAGAAGTTTTCGAGCGGATTGAACAACAATCTAAATAGTTTAAGGAAGAATAATGAAAGAATTTCAAGACAAAGTAGCAGTCGTCACGGGAGCAGCGTCAGGAATGGGCTTCGCTTTCGCTCGACGTTTCGCACAAGAAGGAATGAGAGTGGTGCTCGCAGATGTTGAAAGTGAAGCACTCGGTTCAGCCGTGTCGACCCTGCGACAGGAAGAGCTAGAGGTTATTGGCGTGCTTGGAAACGTCGCCCAGCTAGAAGATGTACAGGAACTTGCACAGAAAACTTTGGAATCATTCGGGCGGGTAGATGTACTTTGCAATAACGCTGGGGTTGCTGGCGATCTCGACTTCATTGGGCAACGAAATCAGCCACTGTGGGAGCAAACCCCTGAACTCTGGGACTGGACCTTCGGAGTAAATGTCAGAGGGGTTCTGAATGGCATTAGAACATTTCTTCCAATAATGATCGATCAAGATGACCCTGGTCACGTGGTGAATACAGCCTCAATGGCAGGCTTACTGGGTGGACAGACGGCTGGAATCTATGGCGCTACAAAGCATGGAGTTGTACGAATCACAGAGGCACTGTATTTCCAGTTACTCGAGCGGGAATCGAAGATCCATGCCTCCGTACTGTGCCCCGGAATCATCAACACACGAATATTCTCATCGGGACGGAATAGACCTGACAAATTCTGGAAAGCCAACGAGAAGCCGTCCGACAATGACACCCAGTCACAAATAGACGCCGGTGACGAGTACTTTGCCCACGGACTGCCTCCTGCCCAGGTAGCTGAGCAAGTGTTGGAGGCTATTCGTGATGAACAATTCTGGATACTCACTCCCGATGTACCACTCGATCGAATTCAACAGCGCCATAACCACATCATCGAGCAAACCAATCCTGAATTATCGCCACCATTTCTTCCCAATCGGTAAGAAAAACGAAATGTCAGATAGAAGGGATCAATTTGCGGTGGAACGGCCTGAGATCCAAGTATCCACAACAGCAATCTGATTGATTTGGTTTTCTGAAACCTTGATCGGATCCTCTGACAGCACCGTGAGATCTGCGAGCTTACCGACCTCAATGGTCCCGACTTCGTGGTCAAATCCAAGCTGCCAGGCGGCATCACTAGTTACGGATCGAAGAGCTTCTTCGCGACCAATTTTCTCTGACTCATTGATCTTCATTCCCGTTATGCTTTCGCGTGTCACAGCCGTTTGCATGAGATCGAGAGGATTTGCAGGAAACATCGGTGAATCGGCATGGAGGGAGATCCGGATCCCGTGAGATAGAGCACTTGCAGCGAGCATCAACTGATTGATCCGATCGGGTCCGATGATGTCATCTCGCAGTCGATCACCATAGTACTTGACGTGGTTCATGTGAAAACTGATTGACACCCCTAGTCGTGCGGCTCTCTCTACCTCCCCAGGTTCAATGAGGGCACAATGCTCGATTCGATGTCGATGTTCTCGTCTATTGCTTCGAGACAATGTTTGTTCGAATGCATCAAGAACTTCCCGTGTAGCTCGGTCTCCCTGCGCATGCACCAAGATTTGGATTCCTGCCTCATGCAGCTCATACACAAGTGCACCAAAGTCATCTATATCCCAGTTGGATCGACCTGTGGATCCACTCGGAATTGCAAGTCCGGATGTTGTCAATTTGGTGTCTAGATATGGGGAATCAAGCAGCATAGTGCCCGTATAAGGCGATCCGTCATACCAGAGCTTCACGCCATTGAAGCCGAATCTCCCATTTGCTAAAAACGGTTCCAACACATTATTTGCTAGATCCATATGTCGCAGATAAACTGCATTTCGTACTTTACAGTTGGAATCTGAAGCAAGATCTCGATACAGATCAGCCGTATCGCGATCCCTAAAAAATAAGCCAGCAGAGCCTATCATCGTAATTCCGGCACTTCTATATCTCTCGTACTGCCGGCTGAGGTTGACCGATCTAACTTGCAGTGAATCATCGAAAAATCGAAGGAAAGGCCGCATTGCTGGGGCCTCTTCGATTTTTCCAGTGAGCTCACCTAAAGCATTTTTTACGTACTCTCCGCCAAACCTCGGTGCCTCGCTTTTATTTGTGATGCCGGCCGTATCAAGGGCCAACGAATTTACGTACAGGGTATGCATACTTTGGGTCATCACTGCTATAGGGTTGTTCGGGGAAATTTCATCTAATTCTGCGAGGGAAAGTCCCAACAAGCCCTCGTATAAAACGGGGTCGTAACCAAACACAAAGATCCAGTCGCCCGGTGCAAATCGATGGACACATTCGCGGAGGGCGTGCATAACTTCTTCAGCTGAGTGATAAGTGAATCCACTAATATCAACCCAACTATACATCTGTGCGCAAAGGTCCGGATGCGTATGTGGTTCAATAAATCCCGGCACAATAACATTTGCACCTAAATTAACTGTCTCCCGCGCATCTTCCTGCAATCGAAGAGCTGACTCTCCGACAGCCAGAATCCTTCCGTCCTTTATTGCTATCGAATCAACTATTGGATTATCAGGATCGAGGGTCCTAATCGTTTGGGCAAGTACAACAATATCTGCATTACTATCCATGGTGCACAACACATTTCGTCATGAGATATGGTGCGCCGGGAGGGATTCGAACCCCCGACTTGCGGTTCCGAAGACCGCCGCTCTGTCCCCTGAGCTACCAGCGCATTGCTTATCTGGCGGAGAGAGAGGGATTCGAACCCTCGAATCAAGTTACCCCGATTACACGCTTTCCAGGCGAGCCCGTTCAACCACTCCGGCATCTCTCCACAGAGTAAAACTCTAGTCTATCTCCTTCTAAAATTCAGTCATGGCGGAGAGGATGGGATTCGAACCCATGAAACAACATTCGCCGCTTACTCGTTTTCGAGACGAGCCCGTTCAACCACTCCGGCACCTCTCCACCACGAAGTTTAACCCACTTAATCACCAGTAAAAAGAAACATCTAACTTTACCTATTACCCCTTACGGCTCAAATAATCTGACGTGAGATCATCATTGCTGGTATTCAGCTCTTCTTCGAACGCCTCTTGTGCGGCTCGTAACCGAGCCGATAATTCAGACATCCTCGCTGAACTCCCCCCTGTCAGCACGTATTCTGCTACTAAATAGCCACCAATAGCTACAATCAAAAATGCGACCAAACGTATTAGGAACACTATTCTTCACCATCCGACTTCCTCTTTTGACCGAGACCGGCTACAACTGATATACCCCTGCGAATCCCTCGTATTAATGACACCAGGCGTATAACCGGATGCACGGCAGTATCCGAAACAAACTCCGTGGCAGCCCTAATATTCTGAACCGATTTGTGAGCTTCTTGCAGGGTCGGCTCTATAGGGTCCGATAGGAGTTTATTTGTGTGCCGGAGTACTGAACGAATAGCGAACCATATACCTAGAGCCGCGGTCACAAGGATAATCATCAATACAAGGCCCAGAATGCCATACAGAATAATCACCAAATCACGGATAGTCTCAAGATCGAGAGTCACGTCTCTTAACTCCTTTTCGGCAAATCTGTGAATCGCAGATTTGAGTACATTCTACCGGACTAAGGCATCAGCGATTATTCCACCACCTACAACCTCTGTTCCTCTATATAAAACTAGTAGTTGCCCAGGAGTTGGTCCTCGTGCCGGTACATCGAAGTCGAATCGAGACCGTGGGCCAGTAGAGGTAAGCACGCCGGACATTATGTCAGAATGGTATCGGATGCGTGCTTCCAAATGATCACCTTCCTTCGGCTCGTTATTTACCCATGAAGAACGCTCAAAAATGACCGATGTTTTATATAGATCTTTTTCCCCACCTATAACTATGGTGTTCGTGGAAGCGTCTATCGCAGTGACAAAATTTTTCTTCCCGGTTGCTATTCCAAGTCCTCGCCTCTGCCCAACCGTATAGCCCGCACTACCTGAATGAGTCCCTACCGTCTCGCCCGTGGCTAATTGTATGATCCCTGGTTTCATGTCGACGCCGTGCTGCTTTAGAATTTCCCGATAATCACCTTGTGGAACAAAGCAGATATCAACTGAGTCTGGCTTGTCTGCCACTGTCATTCCAATAGACCTCGCGATACTCCGCACTTCGCTCTTTTGCAGCTCACCTAACGGGAATAACGTTCTTGCTAGTTGCGATTGACCCAACATATACAAAACATAGGTCTGATCCTTCTCCATGTCCTCCGCCCGGTGCAGCTCGAACGAATCGTCGGCACCCTCTGCAATTCGTGCGTAATGTCCGGTCGCTAAATAATCACAGCCAAAGGCCTTGGCATTCTCGAAAAGCTCATCGAATTTGACGTACTGATTGCAATTCACGCACGGATTTGGCGTACGACCATTTTTATAATCTTCAATAAATGGCTCAAGCACATTCTTCTCAAACTGCTTCTCCATATTCAGTGTATAGTGTGGGATGCCAATTGCTGCTGCCGCTGACTTTGCGTCTCCTATATCCTCAATACCGCAACAGGTTCGACCCGATCGAAGCGCTGTCTCATCAGGTTCGGTGTACAACCGCAATGTGACACCAATCACCTCATAGCCCTGCTGAACAAGCAATGCAGCGGCAACTGCCGAATCAACCCCGCCGGACATTGCAACAAGTACTTTCTTAGCCACTAGTGCTCCTCTTGCAAAAACAATCAGTGAAAATAGTTTATGTCTGTTGAAGCTATCCGCCTAGAGTCCGAAGTTAGTATTACTATCAGTTCAGAAGTATTAGGAGTATGTATTTGGAACATGGATAGAATTCAATCTTCAAAACAACCAGCAGACTATGCCCGCGAAATTGCGGATGTACTTTCTGATCAACAGGCTGAGGACATAGTTCTTCTGGACCTCACGAGGTTGTACAGCTATGCCGACTACTTCATTATTGCGACGGTCGATAATATTCGACTCGCAGGGGCGATTGTGGAAAAGCTGAAAGCTTTACTTAAAGAATCAGGGGCCGAGCAGGGCTATGAAGGAACACCAGCAGATGGCTGGCTTCTAGTCCCGTGTGGACGCGGAATCGTTACGCACATATTCTCTCCTGAGCGAAGACAATTCTACGACCTTGAGGCTCTATGGGCCGCGGCACCAGAGATACTAAGAATACAATGAGTTCAGTTTACTATTCATCTTCGAATATCCACGAATCGACATCTCGACCCCAATCGTAGAGACTTGAACCGTCTCCAAAGAAAATACCTATTTCTCGTTCAGCTGACTCTGGCGAATCTGATCCGTGAACAACATTTCGACCAATCTCAAGGCCAAAATCTCCTCTAATCGTGCCTGGATTGGCCTCAGTGGGTTTAGTACCGCCCATTGTTGTTCGAGCTGCCGTCACGGCATCAGTACCTTCAAACACAGCCGCAATAATCGGCGAGGAAGTAATGTATGAAACAAGCCCTTCAAAAAATGGTTTTCCGATGTGCTCTCCGTAATGGGTTTCAGCCATATCTTGGCTTACCTGCAATAACCGCAGCCCCGCAAGACGAAGACCTCGCCGTTCAAATCTGGATAAAATCTCAAACGAGATTCCACGCTGCATTCCATCAGGTTTTATAAGTATTAATGTTCGCTCCACGTGATATCACTCCCTACTATTCGAATTCATAACATATCTGCTCATATCCAACGAAGCTATTCTACCGTTCAGTCCGTCTAGTAATGTTAGGAGGCCTGACATACAGAGCATCTATCTGCTCCGCACCTTTGAATATCGAGGCGTGAGCAAGAGAATACTCGAGAGCCGCCAAAGCTCGCGATCTTTTCGGATCACTATTTTCAGGGATCATCTTGCTCTGTAAACTGGCTGGTATCTGAGCACAGATACGATCGGTAAAATCGCCAGCTATTAGACCTCCAGCAGACAATTTCTCAGCCAATTCTTCCAATCTATAGACTTCCGGCTGCGCATATTCTTCAAATAAGGTCGGTCCTGTGCAATTGAACTTCTGTGCTACTACTCCCGTCGACTTCGCGTCGTGTAATACCGTTATCAAAACTGGGCTAGTAAGTTCGAGCGACGCATTCCACGCATCAGCATAGAATCTCGGAACTGAAGCAGCAGGGATATCCAGCCCTAGCGACAACCCTTGAACCGTGGCCAGACCGACTCGCAAAGAAGCATACCGGCCAGGACCGGAAATTACTACGAGCCTCGTCAATTCGCGCTTCCCAATGTGGGCTCTTGTCAGCAGTTTGTCCATTCTGTCCAAAAGTTCCTGCGCGATTGTCGTTTCCACTATCCAGGAATCACCAAAATATTTTGAGTCTCTATCCCCACCGATCAGTTGGAGTGAAATCGAAGCCAACTCGTCCGAGGAGTCTATTGATAAAACGATCTCAGTCTCGGGCATATCATTCCAATCCAGCAACTATTCGTTCAAATATGTCACCACTACCAGTAATAGAAATTTCACGTGTGCTTTCATCTGTACTTGAGTCGAGCTGAATCGTCACGCTATATTCTGGCATCAGTTCTAAACCTCGCTCAGGCCATTCAATAACAAGAACTCCATCCTCACTCTGACTCACTAAATCTAAATCCTCTACTTCATCAACTTCTGTCAGCCGATAGAGATCTGCATGATATAAAGGCACTTCGCCCGGATGTCTTGCCATCAGAACGAAAGTGGGGCTATTTACTTGCGTCTCCACACCAAGACCCATTCCAATACCCTGCGCCAAGGCTGTTTTTCCAGCCCCGAGTGTACCGTTCAACAGTAGAACATCTCCCTCGATGAGTAATCTCCCGATTCGCTTACCGAGTGCCTGTGTCTCCTTAGCGCTACGAGAGGTAATTCTCTTTGTATTACTCAGGCTCATGAATATCTCCATGATCCCAGCCCACCCTATTTGGTATAAAAGAGATGCCCTCTTGGTCAAGAACTCGCACCTGTGGGCGCTCGTTTTCGACCTCGACAACTCGACCAATAGGTCTGAACAACAAATCGCTATCTTCATTCAATGAATCTATAATCTCTCTTGGTGCTGCCACGACCAGTTCATAGTCTTCACCGCCACCGAGAGCAAAGTCTAGCGCTTCTGCCGCGGTAAACTCTGCTAACAATTCCCTGTCTTGAGGAATTTCACTGGCAACAATCTCGATGTCGACATGGGATGCCTGAGCTATATGACCAACGTCCTGCATCAAACCGTCAGAAACATCAATAGCACATAGAACGCCGCTACTTCGAGCGAGGTGACCCTCCTCGATAGAGGCTACGGGCCTGCGATGAGCAGCGATAAGTGACGACAATTCATTATTAGAATCTGATCTCTGAATGAGAGCCAAGCCACCAGCCGACGAGCCAAGAAAGCCTGTTACCGCAACGACGTCTCCTACGCTTGCACTATCGCGTCTCATTAGTGGCTTGTCCGTGGCAGAAGCCGAACCTATAACCGTCACCGATATACTGGTCTCTCTCCCGCGCACAATATCTCCACCCGCTATTTTTGATCCGAAACGTAAAGCAGCATCTCGGATACCATCACACAAGTCATCTATGAATTCCGTGCCCTCAGCAACCGTCACTGACAACAGTAGAATGTCAGCCGACACTCCCATAGCTGCAAGATCAGACACAGCAGCGGCAACCGATCGCCAGCCAATGTCCTGAGGAAGCATAGTTGCGACCGATCCTGATTTCCAGTGAATCCCCTCAACCATCGTATCAATACTAGCTACGACCATATTATTAGCATCTGGAAGGGCCCAAGCCGCAGCATCGTCACCCGGCGGAATAAGTATATCCTTGGCAGCGGACTCACCAAGTCGACCGACAATCCGATCAATCAGATCAAACTCTGCGAAGTTGGCCGGTTGGGATGTATCGTTTAAATTCATGATGAATGCAACTTTACACGTATTAGTGCGAACATAAAAAGGGATAGGGAGTCTCGCTGCCGTGGAATTACCAAAAATACTAATCAGCCGAGCAGAGTACATAGCGACTGAGAACTGGGATGACTATGCGGCTGGGGTAAGTGCCGCAGGTGGAGACCCTGTAGAATTCACACTTAGCGACTTCCAGCGCGGCAACATAATTCCTGATGCGGCTGGAATAGTGCTTACTGCGGGCGTTGATATCAACCCGGTGCGTTATAACAGTACTCCGCATGAGAAGGTCTCTGAGTGGAATGATGACCGAGATATCTTTGAAATTGCACTTATTGAGCAAGCTATTCTTGACAAAAAGCCTCTCCTCTGTATCTGTCGAGGGGCTCAACTACTGAACGTTTGGGCAGGGGGCGGATTACTACAGCATCTGGAAAACAGAGAACCGCACAGGGCACGGCGTAATCCAACAACCGAGATAGTCGAAAGTGGGTGGCACGATGTGACAGTAACGCCTGACTCGCTCCTAGCTACGATTACAGGGACCTCAGTCCTCCACGTGAACTCACGTCATCACCAAGCGATAACGAAAGACAATCTAGCACCCGACGTCAAAATTGCTGCAATTGCAGAGGACGGAGTAGTGGAAGCGATAGAACTATCCGTGCCCTCGTGGGTTCTGGGGATACAGTGGCACCCTGAGCAACAGGAAATGCTGTCGGTTCCGAATCTCGAATCAGGATCAAAAGCAATTTGGTCCGGTTTCATCCAAGCCGCGACTAGTGGAGGCATGAAACATTTCTGAAACTTTCCTTTACTTCGCGTACGGATCGAATTTGGATCCGGATCGACTGCACATCAATTGCCCATCGGCAAAATTGGTCTCGGCCGGAAATCTGCTGGGTTACAGACTTGATTTCACGAAAACTAGTGAAAAAAGATGGCGGGGTGGGGTAGCTGATATCGTTCAGGATTCCGAAGCTAACGTGTGGGGTGGAATATGGCTGATAAGCGAGTCCGAATCAGACGCACTAGATCGTCAAGAAGGGGTGCACCTTTCGCCCCAAGGCTACCATCGACTAGAAGTCAAGATCAGAGGCTCGAACGGGCGTCAATATACGTGTAGGACATATGAAGTATCTAGCCGTGAGGGATTTGGACTTCTCCCCTCACCGGCGTATAAATCCACACTGGTTCGAGGGTCAAGATACTGTGATCTGCCTAGTGATTACCAAATTTATATCGGTAAACTACCTGATAATGGCAATTCTGGTGGAGACCCAAATCTATCGCCATAGATACACCGTTTGTGCAGCATTTACAAGTGATTTCTGATAAACTGTACAGGTAACTTAGCGATATATTCTTCCGAGGGAAAATGGTCACTACCACCAGCGTTGACGACTCAGACGGAAGCGGCGTCCGACCCGTCCAAATTGAAACAGAAATGCGTAGTGCATATCTCGACTACGCAATGTCTGTCATTGTTGCTAGAGCTCTTCCCGATGCCAGGGATGGGCTAAAGCCGGTACAAAGAAGAATTCTT
>DEAP01000086.1:0-208 GCA_002348225.1 Dehalococcoidia bacterium UBA2979 | reverse complement strand
CGGTACAAAGAAGAATTCTTTTTGGCATGCAGGACCTAGGAGTCAATCCTAACTCAGCGTTTAAGAAGGCCGCACGTATGGTGGGTGACGTGATGGGGAAATATCACCCCCATGGTGATGCCGCAATTTACGAAGCTCTCGTACGGATGGCGCAGCCGTTTTCCATGCGATATCCATTGATTACAGGTCAAGGTAACTTCGGCTCTAT
>DEAP01000089.1 GCA_002348225.1 Dehalococcoidia bacterium UBA2979 | reverse complement strand
GGGCAGTCGCTGTTGTGGTCACTTCTTCTGAGCGGGCCCGAGAACTCCAGCAGCCACCTGTATACGTCGCCGGTATGGGTCAAGGGCATCCCGGAAATCCAAGGCAACAGGGCTTTGAAAATGAGGTAAATACCGGAGCACAAATTGCCCGAGATACTGCCTACGGAATGGCCGGTGTCGGCCCTAACGATATCGATATTCGAGAACTTTATGATTGCTACACATACACGACATTAGTAACACTCGAAGATTACGGATTTTGTGAAAAAGGTGAAGGTGGTGCATTTGTTGAAGACGGGAAGCTCGGACCAGGGGGATCACATCCTACAAATACGGGTGGCGGACAGCTTTCTGGATACTACATGTGGGGTATGACCCCAGTATCTGAAGCAGTAATACAAACTCGCGGACATGGAGGTGACAGGCAAGTAGACAAGCGTGATCATGTATTGGTCTCAACACAGGGCGGTATACTCGATTATCATTCGACCTTGATTTTAAGCCCTAACGCAGATGCTGGAACGAGGAATTAAGCAATGACCACTCATGAAAAACCAACAAAACCAGTCCCTACCCCTGATGAGATTTCTCAACCGTTCTTCGAGGGTGCGGCTGACCATAAACTAGTCATACAGAAATGCAACTCATGTCCAGCGTTTCTCTGGCCTCTCAAAGAGCTCTGCACTGAATGCCTGTCGGAAGACCTCAAATGGGAAGCCGTCAGTGGCTCGGGCACCGTGCACTCATTTGTCATAATGCACAGACTATTTCATCCTGGATTTCAGGATGATGTTCCGTATAATCTGACGGTAGTCGAACTAGACGAAGGGCCTCGTGTAACTACTATTTTGAGAAATATTGAAAATGAAGACATCCATGTAGGACTAAAGGTACAAGCTGGTTGGGAAATTGCCGGTGAAACCTCACTCTTACATTTTAAGCCAGAATAGGGGGGATCTAAGAAAATGGTCGTAGAGTTCCGAAAAGCAACGGCTGAAGAAATGCCTGAATTTTACCGTCAGGCTTCTCGTGGATTAGGACAGGAAAACACCTTAGCGGGACTCGATCCCGACTGGACCATGTGCGCATTCGATGACGATCAGGTGGTGACAACCTACGGAGCTTGGCCACTCCAAATTAGGTTTAATGGGCCAGCAACACCAGCTGCAGGTGTGACGATGGTCTCTACCCATCCTGCGCATCGCAGACGGGGCTACCTGCGGAGCGTCAAACAAAAACATTTCCAAGAGATGCACGAAAAGCGCGAACAATCTCTGGCGATTCTTCATCCTGCGTGGATGGCAATTTATCAGCGATTTGGATATGGCACGATAAATACTAGACACACTTACAAGATAGAACCTCGCTTTATTCGATTTCATCATCCTGTGGAAAGCTCGGGTGTGATCCGTGAGGTTGATTTAGACGAAGAGTTTGGATTACTTGTAGATGTGTATCGACGATTTCGAGAGGAACGTAACGGCCTAGTCCACCGAGGACGAGCCATGTGGGACGAAGGACCATTGGCAAAAACAACTCCGGAAAGACAACGCTCTATCTTTACTTATGAAGAGCATGGTGAACCGCTCGGATATGTTATCTACACAGCTGGCCCCGGAACGACCCCAAACGAGAACTGGAACAGCCGATATGGAAACAATCATGTCTCGCAGTATGTCGATGTCTCGGATTTCTTTGCTCTCACGCCAGAGGCACACCAAGCACTATGGGGACTACTCGGAGGTATTGATAACGCAGAGGATATCAGATGGGATAATGCCCCCTCAAATGATCCTCTAGTCAACATGCTAACCGAACCAAGAATGTTAAATGCCGCCCGCCGTGATGGAATAATGGCACGCATCGTAACACTTGAGGACGCCCTACCTCTGCGAAGATACGACGAGGAAGGTGAAGTTCGCTTTCAATTTCTAGATGAATTCTGTGATTGGAATAACGGAAGTTGGGCTTTCTCAGCGAGCCCAGAAGTAAGTACCATAGATCGTATACCGGACTCTGGAGCTGACATAAGAATCACTCCCGACACCTTCGCCTCAATATTATTCGGTCACTACAGCGCGTCGGAAGCACAGCAAGCTGGGCTCCTTACAGTGTTGAATCAGGACGCGTTAAAGGACTGGGACCGCATATTCAGAACAAGATATACACCGTATGAGGCAGAGCATACCTGGTGAACCGTTATCTACTTGGTGTTGAGATACTCTGATATTTGCTTCGAATGGTCCATCAAATGCCACACCGCGAAGTCAACAGTCCCACCAATCGTCTGTTCGAAACCCTGACCAGCTGGAATGTCTGCAAGCTTGTCGATATCACCATCCTCGATATATCCATATATCCGATCGGTTGCAACCGCCATTTCTTCTAACAATTGCAAAGCATGCTGAGGCTCAACGGCCTCAATAGTCTGTTGTTCGAGACCATTCGCTTGCAGCGCAGCGGCAACGGCATTCGCGAAATAATTTTCATCTGCAATCACGTGCTCTGCAATTTTTCGCGGTCCCCACTTGGCCTCTGTACCGAGCTCCCACTCTTGTTCTGATCTAATAATTGTTGCGGCAAGAGTCGCACGAGCTTCGCTGAGTCGTGCACGAAATTCATCAGCTCTCATTGATGCAATCCTTTCCTGTATTAGTTGACTAGGGTAGTTCAATTACATAGTGCACGGGGCACTGCTGGAGGACGTAACAAGCTCGGTGGGTTAGGCTCATGAAATCAGTCAAATTTCCTGAGGAGAAACACAATGAGATCCCAAGAAAGTGCAGCACGAGACGTGCTCGACAAAAACGATGCGAACCGCCGGTCAAACAGTATCTCGGACACAGATTATCAAATACAACTGAATTTACCTGGCGGAGGAAGCCCTACTTACTCAGGCGAAACGATCGTTCAGTTCGAAAGCTCTGACGGTTCGGAAACTTTCCTTGATTTCACCGGTACCGAAATACTCACTATCCATGTAAACGGCACCGAGGTGACTAATCCGTCATGGACCGGTCACCGGCTGCATATAGAAAATTTGACTCGTGGGTCTAATAAAGTGGTCATATCCTACGTCAATGAATATGACCATACCGGTGATGGATTCCACCAATTCATAGATCCTGAAGATCAAAAAGAATATGTGTACACGAACTTTGAACCGTATTCTGCTCACCGGCTATTTCCATCATTCGACCAGCCGGATATCAAAGCATCATATTCATTACAGGTTGATTGTCCCAAAGAATGGGTACTCATAGGTAATAGCGAACTGGCAGAAAGAATTGATGTCCAAGACAACATGTCACGGCATCGCTTCTCGAAAACTAAACGGTTCTCTACTTATCTATTTGCGCTAATCGGCGGCCCTTATCAACAATTCACAAGTACCTACACGTCCAAACATCCACAAGGCGGAACCATCCCTCTCGGATTTTTTGCTCGTGAATCCTTAGCCCCGTTTGTTGACCAAGACGAGCTTTTTGAAGTGACGTCACAGGGTTTCGAATTTTTCGAGGAATTTTTTGATTTTCCGTATCCGTTTGGCAAATACGACCAAATATTTGTGCCAGAATTCAATCATGGGGCAATGGAGAACGTGGGTGCAATTACCCATACTGAACGAATAGTATTTCGTGATCCGCCCACCTATAACCAAAGACTTACTCGCGCAGAAATAATTCTGCATGAAATGGCTCATATGTGGTTCGGTGATCTAGTGACGATGAAGTGGTGGGACGATCTCTGGTTGAATGAATCTTTCGCGTCCTATATGAGCTTCCTTGCGCTCACCGGGAACACTCGTTTCACCGATGCGTGGCAATCCTTCAATTCACGAATGAAAGCGTGGGCATATCGACAGGACCAACTAGTGACAACACATCCAGTCGCTGGGGAAGTCGCTGACACCGATCAAACTTTCCTGAACTTCGACGGAATTACCTATGGCAAAGGTGCGTCAGTGATCAAGCAATTAGTCAAAACAATTGGCTATGACTCTTTCAAGTCAGGGATGCAGACCTACATGGAGACACATGCGTTCAGTAATACGACCCTCGGTGACTGGTTAAACTGCTTAGATGCTGAAACTGCTCGTGACCTCAAGCCTTGGGCAGCATCGTGGCTCGAAACCTCTCAACACAACACAGTCACAGCAAGTATCGCAGACAATGCCGAGTCTTCAACCTCAATATTAGTCAGTCAATCAGCACCTGACAGTCACCCACTACTGCGTGAGCACGCACTAGAGCTTGCCATCGGTTACTTGCACGATGATGAAGTAACCATCGACACGATCGATTACTCGATTAGTTCCCATGAGCATCAAATTAGTCTGGACAAAACTACTCCGAGTTTCGTTTTTCCAAACTATGATGACCATGGATTCCTCAAGGCTGGCCTCGACTCAACCACTCTAGACTTCATGAGACACCACCTCGAAAAAGTGAATGAACCTCTTCTTCGAATGCAGATATGGCAGTCGCTTTGGGAGATGGTCCGTGATCAACAATTGAGTTCAATAGACTACATCAATATTGCATCTAGCAAAGTACTCGCGGAAGACGATCTGGAACTCATCGAAGTAACGATCGAACAATTAAGCGGAGCAGTCTCAAGATATGTGCCCGAGTCCAAGAAGATGGAACTCGCCCATAATCTATTTTCATTATCTAAACAGCAAATTGAACAAAGCACGACCGCGGATGAACGAATTCTTTGGGGTCGGGCTATGTTTGGGTTTGCTATCAATGGGTCTGATGTGGCTGAAACGATAGGACTAATACAAGAGAAGGATGCCATTACTGAGTTTGTACCAGATCAGGATATGCGGTGGACTGCTGTTATCAATGCAGTAGCGCATGGATTTGAAGACAGTGCTCAACTTGTCGAAACTGAGTTGGAGCGAGATCCCACCGATAGGGGACAGCGAGCCGCTCTACGAGCAGACGTATCGATACCAGACGTCTCGCGCAAGCAGGCGGCCTGGGGTAAATTTTTGTCGACTGAGGGGTATGGCTCACTTCATCTAACTGCTGCAGCTATGAGCGGATTCCATTGGTGGGTACAAGCTCCGATACTCGAACCCTTCACTGAACAGTTCTTTTCCGAGGTCGAAGGTGTATTCGAAAGTTCAGAAAATCATTTTGCACAGTCCTATTTTGGCGCGCTATTCCCTGGATATAGAGTGGAACAATCTTTGCTAGATCGGTCTCAGGCTTTGCTTGAAAACATCCCAGAATCTAACCAGTTGCTTCGACGTATGCTTCTAGAGGCAAACGACAATCTGGCTAGAGCTATTCGATGTCGAGTGTATGCAGAATCTAACCTTTTAGAGTAGGAAGCCCGTGAATTCCCAACACACCTCTACTCCCCCTGGCCGACGCAAGCTTTTTCACGGGTGGTACATTGTTGGCTCGGGACTAATTATTCAGCTACTGGGCGCTATGCTCATGCACCATGCCCTTGGGGCGTATGCCCTCGCAATGACTCGGGATCTGGGCTGGAGTCGAACGGCCTTGTCAGGTGGGTTTTCATTAGCCCGGTTCGAAAGCGGATTACTAGGACCCGCGCAGGGTTGGCTAATCGATAAATATGGTACTCGAGTGATTATGAGGTGGGGATTAGTATCGTTTGGGCTTGGTTTTATCGCTTTCAGCCAAATAAGCGAGCTGTGGCACTTTTATGTGATATTTTCCTTTATTGCTGTCGGTTCAAGTCTGGGCGGCTTCATGACCGTTACGGTCGCTGTCGTAAGCTGGTTCGACAAACAACGAGCTAGGGCATTATCTATTTCGCAACTGGGTTTCTCAATTGGTGGCCTGCTCGGAGGCTCTGTAATTTTAATTTTGATCACCGAGATCGGTTGGAGAGTGTTCTCGCTTGGATCCGGTATTCTGATCTTGGTGCTTGCATTTCCTTTAACCGCAGTAATGTATAGCCGGCCAGAGGATATCGGTCTCACAATGGACGGTATCAAGCCGTCGACTGAAGAAAGTAGCGACCCCTCTAATATTGCCTCAGCCGACGAACCAGCATTTACTTGGCAAGAGGCTATGAGAACGTCCGCCTTCTGGACAATAGGATTAGGCCACGCTTTTGCAGTTATGGTGGTTTCAACATTGATGCTCCACCTACCTCTGCATCTCGTGGACGGTCAGGGACTTTCAGAAGTTCATGCTGCGATGGTCGCCGCAGGGATGATGGCTTGCCAAATTCCTGGCCAAGCTATAGCTGGTTCGTTGGGTGAAAAATTAGGGAAAAGGAAACTAACAACAGCCGCAATGATCATGCATGGAATAGCCTTATTGATACTTGCGCACTTTTCTTCGATTGCGATGATTATTTTATTTGCTGCGATGAACGGCCTAGCGTGGGGTATACGCGGACCATTAATGCAAACAATGCGAGCTGAATACTTTGGCCGGACTAATTTTGGAATGATTATGGGTTGGTCGTCCGTACTGATTATGGCTGGCTCATTCAGTGGTCCCATGATTGCAGGAAGATTATTCGATGT
>DEAP01000120.1 GCA_002348225.1 Dehalococcoidia bacterium UBA2979 | reverse complement strand
GGTGACTTTTGATATCGATGCAAACGGCATAGTTAAAGTTTCGGCTAAGGATAAAGCGACCAGTAAAGAGCAGCACATCACTATTGAATCATCCTCCGGCTTAACTGATGAGGAAGTGGAGAGACTTACCAAAGAAGCCGAGGAATATGCCGAGGAAGATGCAAAGAAGAAAGCGGTGATTGAAACAAGGAATAAGGCAGATACGCTAACGTACTCTGCTGAGAAATTGATAGAAGACAATAAAGAGATTGTGACTCAAGATCAGCGGGAACAAGTTGAAAGTTCGGTCAGTGAAGTCAGGGATGCTCTTGAGTCCGAAAATGACGAGAAAATAATTGAGACTACCAATGCTTTAGAGGCACTGTTGCAGGAAATTGGTCAGGCAGTTTACACAGCACAGGCAGAGCAAAATGCCCCGGGAGAGACATCAGAAGCGGATACTTCTCCGGATAATGATGATACGATCGAGGGCGAGTTTCGTGAAGTTTAAATCAGCTTGTTAGTTGGCTCGAGGTGAGATAGATGTCGAGTGCTCCGGACCTATACGAAACACTTGGGGTGGACCGTGGCGCCTCATCTTCGGACATCAAGAAAGCTTATAGACAGCTCGCAAAAGAATTTCATCCGGATGTTAACCAATCCTCCGGCGCTGAAGTAAGATTCAAAGAAGTATCGGCCGCCTACGAAGTATTATCGGACCCGGAAAAGCGACAACAGTATGATCGATTTGGGCACGCTGGAGTGGGAAATTCGGGTGCTCAAGGATTTGATGGTGCTGGGTTTGGTGGATTTGGTGATATTTTTGATTCGTTCTTTAGATCTACCGGTGCACGTCGGAGTGGTCCTCAGCAAGGTGCAGACTTACGAACTGTTATTGAAATCGATCTCGAAGATGTGTTGGATGGAGTCGAGCACGAGCTGAAATTTTCACGAGTAATCCGATGTCAGCCTTGTAAGGGGAACGGTGAAGCCGATGGCGCAAATCGCCCTAGTTGTGGCGATTGCAGTGGGACCGGAGAAATCAGACAAGTTCAGAGATCTTTATTTGGGCAATTTGTGAATGTAACTGTTTGCGGTGCTTGTCGAGGAGAGGGGACTCGAGTTGTCAGTCCCTGCACTGACTGTGATGGAACAGGACTGATCGAGTCAGATGTAGAGCGAGTCGTATCAATTCCAGCTGGCATTGACACCGGCGAAACTTTGCGAATTCGTGGAGAAGGTGATCAAGGTCCGCGGGGTGCTGAACCGGGGAATCTTTATGCTGAAATCAAAGTGCGTGAGCATTCCAAGTTCATGAGGTATGGAAGAGATTTGGTTACGGAGTGCGAGCTGAATATGGTCGAGGCGAGTCTGGGCGCGAAACTTGATGTCATTACTTTGAGCGGTGAATCAGTTGTATTGGATTTGGATCCAGGGGTGCAATCAGGAGCCCGACAGGTATTAAAAGGCCACGGTGTCCCGGACCTCCGAGGCAGAGCCAAGGGTGATCTTTACTTGCAGGTGCGTGTTGTGACACCTACAAGTTTGACCGCCCGTCAGCAAGATCTGATAAGAGAATTGGGAGAATCACTCACCGACGCACATCGTCCAGACGATGCGGGTTCAATGTTTGATCGTATAAGGTCCGTTTTCGGATCTTGACGAATCCATAGATGTATTCCGCCAAAATATCTGCAACAGGAGAAACGCAGGAATCTCTCATAGCTTGTTTGGCTCTGGAAGGATTTTTTGGATTTGTTGTAGATGTGCCTTTCCAAGAGCTGAATTTATCGATAGGGACATTTAGAGAAGATTTAGCCCAACCACGTACAATTACATTTTTTTCCAACCGTTGGTACAGCAGTCAGGAACTATCTTTGTTGGAGCGGAAGCTTAGGGATTCATTGGTTTTAGATGAGAATTCCTCTATAAGGTGTTTCCAAATTTCGGGAGGAGCCAACGAGGTAGCTCATTTAACGGATTTTCCAGTGACTAGGTATGGGAGACTAGTACATAGAGTTAGTTGGAGGCCAACAGATCTTCGTCAAGGTGAAGCTGAATTAGTTCTCGACCCGGGACTCGCGTTTGGGAGCGGGCTACATGAAACCACTAAACTTTGTTTGTCGGTTTTGTCGGAGCTGACCAACTCTGAAATGAGTCCTGGATGCGTGTTAGACGTCGGGACCGGATCAGGGATCATCGCTATAGCATCAGTGATTCTTGGGGCTGGTCGGGCGGTGGCCGTCGATGTGGATGAGCAAGCACTGGACGTGGCCAAACTAAATGCGTCGAAAAATGGAATGTTAGCAAAAATGGAATTCGTACAGCATGATATTTTATTGCCTCCACCTGCGGAATTCCCTGTGAATCCGAATTCGTCAGATATGACTTTTGCGAATCTGTCTCGCGAGGTATTTGCTGGTGGTGTCTCGCATATCGCAGAGTTAACTCAAGATGGCGGATTTATTGTGGCGACTGGCTTCCTTGAGTCAGATTCGAGCGAGCTTATGAAATTCATCGATGAACGAGAAAATAGTTTGCTGCTGCGAGAAGTTCGCTCAATCAACGATTGGGTCGCTTTAGTTTACGAGAGGATCGTAACTTGAGAGTATCAGCGGTGATATTTGTCTTGTTTTTTGTCATGTCCGGATTGGACCAATCTAAGGGACATCAGTCAGACATTGAGCCGCGACTGCCCATGGTTGAACCACCTCTTGAGACGACTACTCAGATTTCAGAAGTCTCAGTTCAATCAGCCGGTCCTGCTATTGTCACCTTGTCTTTGCCGACATATATCTATTCAGGAGAGACCTTTCACTTAAAAGGCGAGATGATATTTGAGGGTCCGAATATATTTATTGGTTCAATTGAGTTCTTAGATACGATAAGTCCATTACATGTCGACGAAAACGGTATCTTTGAGGCAACTCTTGGGATTCCCGTAGGTCATAAGTCAGGGGAATACGAAATTCAGATCTTGGTGTATGGGCTTGGTCAGAAACTATTCAGAACTGAGTTGGTGGAAGTCCGAACCAAACCTCGGACCGAAGATTATATTCATCGCACTGAACACATGAAGGCCATTACCTCGGATTCATCAAGTCTAAATAGGGAACTCGAAATTAGACATGAGTACAATAGGGAATATCTTCCCGTTCGTATTGGTCCTGGGCAGTTTATTCTCCCTGTGTTTGGGCCGATTTCCACTCAATTTGGTGAAAGACGCGTATACGAAGACGGCAGTTATGGGAATCACCATTCAGGTGTTGACTTTGCAGCAAAAGAAGGCACGTCTGTTATATCCTCATCTCAAGGTGTGGTTACCTACATTGGCAACTTGCCTATTCGTGGTGATAGTGTGGTAATTGATCATGGCGGAGGTGTGTTGAGCGGGTATCACCATCTCTCAGAAACCCTTGTATCACTGGGCCAAGAAATTATGCAGGGACAAGAAATTGGTGAAGTAGGTAATACCGGCTTCTCGACAGGACCACACTTACACTGGGAAATCCTTTTATTTGGTGTGCCGATCGATCCCATTCAATGGACTACGGACTTGTTCGTGCGTCAATAGTTCTTTGGATAGTAGACTACTAGATATGGAAAATAACACCAGTTTACTAGTCGAAACAGCTCGAACAATTTTAGACAATATGCGTACAGTTGTTTTAGGCAAGGATATGGAATTGAAACTTTCCCTTATGACTCTATTGTCTGGCGGCCATCTTCTTATAGAGGATGTTCCTGGAGTAGGTAAGACGGTGTTAGCACGGACTTTAGCTAAATCGCTCGGCTGTGAGTTCTCTAGGATACAGTTCACTCCCGATCTTCTCCCGAGTGACGTCACTGGTGTATCTGTATTTTCTTCATCTACAGGGGAATTTCAGTTCAAACCCGGGCCGATCCTGTCGCAAATAGTTTTAGCAGATGAAGTCAATAGAGCAACACCGAAGACGCAGTCCGCCTTGCTGGAAGCAATGGAGGAGGGTCAGGTAACCGTGGATGGTGCGACACATCTTGTGGGGGAACCTCACATGGTCATTGCTACACAAAACCCGATCGAGTATGAAGGCACCTTCCCGTTACCAGAGGCCCAACTGGATAGGTTTCTCATCAGACTTCACGTAGGTTATCCACAGGAGACGGAAGAAATTGCAATTATGGATGGCCAGCAGTACAAGCATCCAATCGATGATCTGAAGGCAGTCGCTACGGGTTCAGATATAGCTGCGATGAAGAACGTAATCAGTCAGATCCATGTCGATTCACTCGTCAAGCAATATATCGTTAGAATTGTGAATCGTACTCGAGATCATCCTGATATCTATCTGGGGTCTTCTCCAAGAGGCTCTATCGGACTTATGCGTCTTGCCCAAGCTAGTGCCTTTCTTGCTGGCCGGGCGTATGTGGATCCTGATGATGTGAGAGAACTTGCTCCCGCCGTGCTTTCTCATCGCCTGATTATGCATCCGTCAGTACGACCTGCCGACAGCGACCCCATACAAGTCACTTCGGATATTTTGCAAGAAATACCGGTTCCAGGGATGAATTCTCGGCAAGGTCCCTCGGGTAACTAGTTGTGCCGAGGCGTTTCACATCGTTGCTGCGCGAGAATATTGATCCTCTACTGGCATTATTGGTAGCAATTATCTGTTTGGCAGTCTCGTATGCGACTGGGTTCTGGACATTGTTTAGGCTTACATATCTTATTTGTATGGCTGTGCCAATACTTTGGTTATGGAGCAGAATGTCTATTAGCAAGTTGGAAGTGGAGGTTGATCGAGATAGGAGACGGATATCACAAGGAGGCTTCGTCACTACTTCAGTTACCATTAGATCTAGTTCGTGGTTTCCAAAAATATGGTTAGAGGCGGAAGATACTGGTTCTTTGCCTGTATCGAGTTCTGGACGTGTTTTTACTGTAGGCGCTAAAGGAGTCTACAGATGGAGTTACAAGACCCAACTTGATAGGCGTGGACTATATACGCTTGGACCCTTACAAATTCGAGCTGCCGACCCGTTTGGATTTTTCAGCAGCATAGCTGAATTTGGCGAACCAGCCGAAATTTTGGTTTATCCGACACCACCTGATCTACCCAAATTCGATATACCGTCGGCCAATCTTCCCGGTGAGGGCAAAATAAGAACAAAGACCAGTCAGATCACCCCAAGTGTTGCGGGTGTTAGAAACTATCTCCCTGGTGATTCGTATAACAGATTCCATTGGCCTGCCACAGCTCGGACAGGACGTCTAATGGTTAAGGAATTCGATATGGACCCTAGTTCTGCTATATGGATAGTTGTTGATCTCCATTCTTCAGTGAACGATCTCGATGGCGATGATCAGATTGAAGACACGATTGTGATGACTGCGGCGACGCTAGCGAAGCACTTCAACAAATTAAATCGTTCGGTTGGACTCATATCCTGTGGTCAACAAGAAGCAATAATCGAACCAGGTAGAGGAAATGCACACTTGTCTGCCATGATGCAAGTACTTGCATTAGCTCGTTCAACAGATGTGCATTCTTACGTTGATGTAATTGATCGAGAGTCTCGAAGATTTGATAGACATATAACTTTTGTAGGAGTGACGGCTGGTGAGGATTCAGAAGTATTGAGGAAAATAACGGAATTCCGATTGAGAGGTGGCACGGCGGTATTGTTGTCAGTGTTACATCCGGGAACGGCGAATATCGACTCTGACTTCGATAGCGAGTGTGTGCGTAGTAAAATCCCGCGACTACTAGTCCATAGTGTTGAAACGATTGCGACTGATCTCACTTTCGATAACAAAATCAGGTCTCGTAGCGTGCTGAATAGTCGCGGAGATTGAAGTTTTGTGACACATCAAGACGATCGTCATAGTGATCATGCGACTCCCATCTCAAAATCTGCTGTCACCAGCATGAAATGGTATTTATCCAGAGAAATGTGGATTTCGAACTTGTTTCTTATGGGCGTATTGGGGCCCTTAGTAGCTTCACTTGAGTCAGCCAATTGGGTAGATAATGCACCTTCACTTTTCATACCGTTGTTTGTGTTCTGGACGATATCTTTGATCCTAATTTTCTCCAAACTCAGCGATCTAAAGATCTGGTGCCTAGCGATGGTCGTTAGTTTCGGGCTTTCAATTTTCATTTCGGCATACTCAATCGACCTTTCTGAAACGTTACTAGAGTCAGAAATGGAGCGCCTCCAGGAAACAACTGTTCGGCTTGGACAATGGATCGAAGCCATATTTACAGGGGGAGTTTCCACGGATCCTCTTCCTTTTGTTTTTTTGATCAACGTGTTAATTGGTTTGATAACATTCTTCTCGGCATGGTCATTATTCCGATTTTCTAATCCATGGTTGGTTCTGGTGCCGAGTGGTTTTGCAATTCTCACAAATATCTCCTATTTGCCTGGCCAGCCAATTTTTGCATTTGTGATATTTCTGTTCGGGGCAATACTTTTGATCGTCCGAACACATTACATGAAGGCGCATATGAGTTGGCGTATCAAGGGTATTAATCAGCCTGAATATTTGTTTCCAGAGGTATTAGTAATTGGCTTGATAATGGCGTCAGTCCTTATCGCTATGTCATGGGTCATCCCAACCGCAAATAAATGGCAACCCTTGACCGACAGGCTGGACGTACTTCTTTCTCCGGTAGCAGATGAGGCAGAGGATTTAGGAAGACTATTTCTAGGAGTTGGGGGAAAGAAGTCGGCGGGCGCTCATTCCTTTGGTAGATTTCATCCGATTGATTCGCATTTGATCTTATCCAAGGATCTACTGCTCGAGATTCGCAGCGATCAGCCGCAATTGTTACGGGGCGCGTCGTACGATCTCTATACCGGCCTAGGTTGGGCCGTGTCAGATTTCGCAATTACTGATTTCGATAAGTTAGGTTTGGCAGCCGCCGAGTTTGGTACTTTGGACACCAGAGCCGAGCGGCGTGAGGTAGCAATTCTCGAGTTATGGATTGCAAACCCAAACCTGCCATCCAAAAGATTGTTGATACCGGGCGAACCACTCGCCACCGATAGAGTCGCGAAAATGGTCCTCGGTCCAGCATATTCAGCGATTGCAGTTGTACCGGACAGAAGTTTGGTAGTGGGAGATTCCTATTTAGTTGCAGGTGCCACAAGTATGGCAACTAGTACCTCGCTTAGCAGAGCAATCGAGGAAGTTCCAGCATCGATTAGAGTTACCTATACTCAATTACCAGATAAACTCGACCCTCGGATATTCGATCTGGCTGTCCGTGTCACGGAAGGGAGCAAGACATCGTACGAAGCTGCAAGGAGGATTGAAGAGCATCTGCGTTATCAATATACGTATTCGTTGGTTACTGGAAAGGCAGACCCGCAGTCCGATATTGTCACGGAATTTCTGTTTGAGTCAGGGTTGGGTCATTTCGACCATTTCTCAAGTGCAATGGTAGTGATGCTCCGTACGATCGGAATCCCATCAAGAATTTCTGTGGGTTTTGCATTTGATGAAACGAACTTCAATCAGGAAATTAAGAGCTATGAGGTCACCGGGGAATCAAGTTGGTCTTGGCCACAGGTTTATTTTAGTGAATTCGGATGGATTGATTTCAATCCTACCCCTGTCAGACCAGTCATTCTTCGTGCTGATCAGACCGGACTGTCGTCTTCGGTCAATGAGGCTTCAATCGAGCCGCGGACTGGGAATTCGGACTTTTTGTATGATGACAGTGAGCTTCTAGATCTATTTGATGAATCACAGTTTTTAGTAGAGGAGGTGTTTCCCGAGAGACCTAGTCGGTTCTATAACTCGCAAATGTTTCGCGCCATTTCTTCTTTCTTAATAATTGGATCAGTTGGAGTTATATCGCTGATATTTGCCATCAGTCTTTGGTGGTCGGTGAAGTTTCGTGAGTTTGACCGAGGTATCATTTATTGGCGCAAAATTGAGTACTTGTTGTTGGTCGCAAAATTGCTACCGCTGCGTCCCACCACGCCGTCAGATATCAGCAGAATAATAGAATCTGCAGGGGTTGAATTTGCGGTTTCTGATAGATTCTCGAGAGCGGGGTCCAGCCTTATATATTCTGAGACTGATCCGTCTAATGCATCTCTTGATCTTTCTCAAATGGAGAACGACTATCTGGCTATTAGGAATATTGTCGTTCGACACAGAGTAGTTTCGGCCTTCAAGAACGTGATACGAACACTAAAGAGACCGGGCCTGTAACTATGACTTGGGAAGGACACTGAGCGGATTCATGCGTTGCCCATATCTTGATATTTCGTAGTGAAGATGTGGCCCAGTAGTTCTTCCTGTCATACCAACCCGGGCAATCAATTGACCGGCTGAAACTCTTTCCCCCAGGCCGACATTAAAAGCTGCCCATCCATGACTGTCTTGGGCAATGTGCGCATAAAGTGATTCATATCCGAAACCGTGGTCGACAATTATGTAGTAGCCATAGGAGTAACGAGGATCACCACCGGCGAATGTAACTAGGCCAGCTCTTGATGTATACACCTGGGCCCAGGCCGATGTACCAATGTCGATTCCCAGCGGATGTCGCCAGTCCATCAAGGAGGTTATGTAGCGTGAAGTGACCGGCCAATTCCAATCGAGAGTAGTCAGTGAACCATCATAAGCGATGATATTGAGGCTCTTTCGGCCGTTTGGAATCAGGATTTCTTTTCCTACCGGAATGCTGTCGGGAGTCGTAATTTCGTTGCCGGCGAACCCGATGATATCTCGAACAGAGACTTCATATTTTTCTGCTATCTCGGTAAGCGTTTCACCATAGCGAACTGCGTGGATGATACCCGGTACGGTTGGAATTCGAAGCTTGACACCAGGGAATATTTCATCAGGCTTTCCTACTTCAGCATTATTCCAAATAATATAATCCAGATCAATATCTTGTGATAGTGAGATAGCGGTCAGGTTATCTCCTGGTTTTATGACGTATTCGTAGGAAATTGCCCTAAGAATTGCTGACGACCTTTCTAATGACTGAGCAGCAATTTTTAAACGATTCTCTTCTTCGAGGCTTCTGAAATATGTACCTACCTCGTCGGGTGAGTTGATTCCTGAATCTGAAATCAATTCGGATGGACTGTTTGTCTGGGTATTTTGTGGAGCAACTCTCTCCGCGTCAGTTCCGATCTGATAATTTTGCTCCCGAGCCACTCGTGGAAAAGAATCACTGGAGAATTTTGCTGTTGTTTTTATAGGATCTTTGGTCTCGATTGTCTCTTCCTCACGGCTGAAAATCGCTGCAAGTGGAGCGACTGCCAAGAGACCAGCAACAGACCCCAGAATTTTCAGAAAGCTCGATCTTGTTAAGCGATCCATACCTTAAAGATACATTAATATCCGTTTGGAGCTATATCTGGCCAAGATCGGTCTTTAGGGTAGATAGAAATTCAACATTATCAGTGGTTTTACTCAGTCTCTCAAGAACTCGCTCTGCCGCATCATGCGAATCCTCTTCTAGCATTGCTGCCATTCGTCTCAGCAGCCATACTTGCTGCTTCTCTTCTTCATTGAAGAGTAAATCATCTCTTCTAGTCGAAGATGCGAGTACGTCTATCGCCGGAAATACTTGTTTTTCGGCCAACCGTCGAGCTAGGCGGAGTTCCATATTACCGGTACCTTTGAATTCTTCGAAGATCACTTCGTCCATCCGTGATCCAGTTTCAACCAAACATGTTGCGATAATAGTTAATGACGCCGCTTCTTCTGTATTTCTTGCGGATCCAAAGAATCGTTTTGGTGGATATAGTGCGACTGGGTCCATACCTCCCGACAAGGTACGCCCTGAATTTGGCATAGCGGTGTTATAAGCTCTGGCTAGTCGAGTGATGGAATCCATCAAGATTACAACATCGCGCCCACCTTCAACTAAGCGTCTAGCCTGCTCGAGTGCTGCCTCTGCAACTCGCGTGTGATCGTCTACTGGCTCGTCAAATGTCGAGGCATAAACTAAGCCTTTTTGTTCTCCGTCTTTGCCAGTGACAGAGCGTCTCATGTCAGTGACCTCTTCGGGTCGCTCACCGATTAACACTACCATCAGGACACAGTCTGGATAGTTCTCCATAATGCCGTTTGCAATTGACTTTAAAAGTAAAGTTTTACCAGCTTTCGGGGGCGACACTATTAGCCCTCTTTGACCTTTGCCGACAGGTGAGAATAGATCAATCATCCTTTGGCTCACTTCTTCAGTGCTTGTCTCAAGATGAAACATATCGTCGGGAAATACTGCCGTAAGTGAATCAAAATCGGGTCTTAGAGCGGCTTCTTCTGGGCTCATTCCGTTCACTTGATTGACTTCTACAAGTCCATAGTATTTATCACTCCCACTTCGTGGTTGTCTGACCTGGCCGGATATGGAGTCGCCATTTCTGAGACCATTCCTTTTTACCAATCCTTGCGGCACATATATGTCATTAGCGCCAGGAAGCAATCGCTCACCTCGGAGGAATCCGAAGCCATCATCTACTACAGCTAAGGTGCCTGAGGAGTATATGGCACCTCCTTTTTCTGATTGTTTCTCAAGGATATTGAAGATCAGGTCTTGCTTAGCTAGTCCTGAAGCAGTTTCGATCTCGAAATTTTCCTCAGCAATTTGTATTAGCGTATTTCTTGGGAAGGACTGGAGCTCTGAGATGTCAATCGATGCAACGGATTCGTCAATTTCCGGTAAGTTTACCGTGGTATCCCATTGGGAAGCCTTGTTGCCTCCATCACCACCGCCTCTTCTTCGAGATTTTCTCCGCTGTCTCTGCGGTGGTTTACTTGAATAATCGCGTGGCTGGGATGTTGGATTTTCTTCTACAGTTGTCATTATGTTTTCTCACTCATTACTAAGTTCTTGTCCTCACATGTGTTCAGGTGATGCAGGATATTATCGGGTGCTTACCCCGTCGGTTGCGTTACCAAGGTCCCGTCTATCTATCTAGATGTTGGGCGCTGCTAGGTTACGTAAGTCTGGAGTATCAGGTCGTTAATTAGTTGAACCCGACCGCTGGTACTGATCGTAAGTGGATATAGGGGTCAGGCGCAAGTCAAGATCTCGATGTTGAGCAGGTCATCAGATTTGAGGCTAATCGTGATACCCTGTGTGGTAGTAGGGGGCAGGCTATTCGCTTACTAAGGACCTCACTTATGTATGGAAGGATCAACCATGTCGGATGTGGCATTCAATGGCAGAATTTTAAACGTTAATTTAACTACGAACGAGATTGAAGAGGAGACTATATCGGAGGATGTATATCGCTCACACCTGGGCGGGTACGGTCTCGGTGCTCGTTTGTTATTTGACCGAATCCCAGCTGGAGCTGACCCGCTAGGACCAGATAACGTTTTGGGTTTTATGCCAGGACTTCTGACAGGTACTCCACTGTTTGGCCAGAGATTCAGTGTCGTTTGCAAGTCACCAAAGAATGGTGGGTGGGGCGATGCGAACTGCGGTGGCGACTTCGGCCCTATGTTGAAATTCTCGGGATATGACGCAGTACTAGTATATGGCAAGGCCGAAAAGCCAGTGTACGTATATATCGAAGAAGGTGAAACACCTGAAATACGTGATGCATCTGAATACTGGGGTGGTTTGGCCATCGAAGTTGAAGACAGGATGAAAGAAGACCTAGGAAAGAAAATAAGCGCGGCTTTGATTGGCCCAGCTGGCGAAAATTTGAGCATAATGGCTGGTGTATGTAATGAGCGAGGCAGATTAGCAGGTCGTTCTGGTGTTGGTGCTGTTATGGGCTCCAAGAACCTAAAGGCTATAGTCGCCAAACCTAGCAAGAAGATTATGGCCCAAACTCCTGAAGTGATTCAGACGGTACGATCGAGTTTAGATGGATTTAATCAGGCTACCAAACAATTTTTCACGACCTTCGGAACTACTGGGATTACTGCAAACTCCGCTATATCAGGTGACGCTCCGGTGCTGAATTGGGGGGGTGTTGGAGTCGTGGATCTAGTTAATGAGTTCTCGATGGAGAATTTAAATGGTCCAGTGATGAATGAGTCTAAGGAGAAGAAGTACGCCTGTTGGCATTGCCCTGTAGCCTGTGGAGCTGAGTCTATAGATGGTTCAGATCGCGGAGAGTTTGCGTTTCCAAGACATACCCATCGTCCAGAGTACGAAACTATGGGTGCCTTTGGAATTATGAATGGGGTGAACGATACTGATGCAATGTGGGCCGTCAATCATTGGTGCAATGAGTATGGACTTGACACCATATCGACAGGTGCCGCTATATCGTTTGCAATTGAGTGCTATACGAATGGTGTGCTGACCAAGGAAGACACAGATGGTCTTGACATGGTCTGGGGTAATGCCTCAGCTGTACTTGAAGCGATTCACAAAATTGGTCGTCGTGAAGGTGAGCTAGGTGAGCTGCTGGCCGATGGAACGACTGTAGCGGCCAGTAAAATTGGTGATGAGGCTAGTCCTTATCTGACCGCGATTGACGGCGAAGAGCCTCCTATGCATGATCCGAAGCTTGATATAGGGTTTGCCGCGTCGTACGCTCTTGATCCCACGCCTGCCAGACACACTATCTGGTCACCTGGAAAGTCGAGTAAGTTCCCGAATATGGCGAAGGAGCCTGAGGATAAAAAGCAATTTACCGGCCGCGGACCAGTCCACAAGGCTGCTCATGAGCAAGCCCATGTTATGAATTCAGCCGGTATGTGCTATTTCATCTATACCATGTCGCCGACTGATCGTATTCCAGAGTGGATTAATTTAGTAACAGGTTGGGACACTACCCATTCCGAGCTTGAAGAAGTAGGTGAGCGGATTGCGAATTTGAGGATGGCATTTGCTGTAAAGCATGGTAACAATCCGGCTGCTCGAGAGGTACCTGGTCGGCTGTTAGGAACTCCTCCGCAGGAAGATGGCCCACACGCGGGATTCGAAATAGATCTTGAGACTATGAAGCGCGAATGGTATGAAGAGGCCGGATGGGACCAAGAGACAAGTGCGCCTTCGCGATCAAAGCTTGAGTCACTCGGACTTGTGGACGTAGCTGATGCCTTAGGTGTATAGCGACTCCGGACATATGTCCAGTGCCCTGAGAGTGGGCTAAGGATTATTAGTCAAGTGAGTGCTGCTTGAGGAAATTAGAGACTGACGAATTCCATCCTTGAGGATCTTGGCCACTTGTGCCGTGGAAGCAGCCTGGGAGTATGTTCAACTCGGGTAGCCGCAGGTTACTGGTCAATAGGGGAAGGTGAGGCAGCACCATCGTGTCTTCGGACCCAGCAATAATTAGTGTAGGTTGATGAATATCTTGGAGCATTGGAGTCAAGTCCGGTCTACTGACCATTGTTTGATAACAGGCCTCAATCCCTGGATCGAAGCTGAATTGGGCAGTTGTTGATCTTTCTCGCGGGTGAACATTGGGAACTGAATCTGAAAGAACCAAGACTTTGACCATCTCAGGGTATCGAACTGTGAAGTCTAGAGCCGTATGTCCTCCGAAAGACATGCCAATCAAAATGATGGGTGTATGAATGTCCAAGTGCTGCAGCAGACCTAGTAGGTCCTCAGAGAACAGTTCTATTGAGTAGTCAGATGTCTCTTCCGGCGCGGATGATGACCCGTGCCCACGATTATCCCAAACAAGTACGGAATAATCCTCTGCGAAGTAGTTTATTTGACCTCTCCACATCTCTAGTGTTGCAGACAGTCCGTGGCAGAACACGATTATTGGTTCAGTAGGATTTCCGATGAGCTGGTAGTGGATATTTATATTGTTTGGTAATGTGACTATTGGCATGGGGCTGTCAGATATCTGATTTAAAATTAGATGTTTATATATGGTTAGAGCATAGCAATAGATGGAGCAGTCAATGAACTATCTGAGATCTAATCTACTGGTTGATGAATTGGAATTCACTGGCGGTTTCGATTATTTTTCCACGGGTGCCGACGCTGTCGTGTTTGACATGGCAAAGTGGGACGAAGTGGCGATCGCAAGTTTTCGTGGTCATTTGATCAAATCGATTGAGGTGCGATCGGAAAATACTCTGACTCCAGAAATCCATCTACGCCTGGCAATATCTTCTCATGAACAATTAAGGATACTTTTGGAAAAGGTTCTGCATCCCGCAGTTTCGTGTGTGTGGGTCTCAGATATATCGAACGCTCAGCAAGTTCGCGATCTCGATGTTGAAATTAGAAGAATTGAAATGAGAGCTGGTTGGATTCCTGGTCAGATAAGACTAATTCCAGAATTTAATAGTGGGCATCCGGTCCAGATTTTGGAGGAGATTCTGGGGAGTGCCGATAGAATTTCAGGGATTTGTGTTGATCTGGAGAGAATCTACCGGGATATAACTTTCCGCGAAACGTCCGTCGGTTTCGACTCGGTGTTGATAGCAGGTGTTGTGTCGAGACTGGCCATTGCTGCCTCGTACCTAAACCTACGATTGATTGTTGTCGATTCGCCGACAGGCAATGAGTCATCTTTTCTTGAGTTTGCTGCTGAGAATGGTTTTTCCGGTGTATTGACAGCTACGTCGTCAGAAATTGCTCACATTAATCAGTCCCTTAGTCCATCTGCTGATCAGTTAGAAGTCGCACGGTCGCTAGTCTCAGAGTGGGAGAAATATGATCGGCGAGAGATTGGTCTACGGACTAATATCGAGAGGCTAGTTCGAGCAAAATATCTACTTGAACAATCTGAAAAGTAACGAGACAGTGTGGCTTCACAGGTTTAGAGTGTACAGTGGTTTTAGTAACTAAAGTTTTGGAAGTGGGCGGGTGAGTTATGCCGGCAGTGGTGATTATCGGTGGTCAGTGGGGTGATGAGGGCAAGGGAAGAACCGTTGACTTCCATTCACAATATTGTTCGGTGATCGCGCGGTATTCAGCTGGAAATAATGCCGGCCATACAATCATGAACGATCAAGGCAAATTTGCCCTTCATGTTATCCCTGCTGGGATTTTCCGGGCCGATAAGATTTGTGTTATAGGTCATGGAGTTGTTATTGATCCCGGTGTCGTGCTCGATGAAATTGATGGCTTGGAGGAGCGCGGGGTCTCGACCAAGAACTTGAGAATTTCTCGAAATGCCAATGTGATTATGCCTTGGCATCCCTTGATTGATAGAGCTGACGAAAATCTGAGAGGCGAACTTGCGATTGGAACGACTGGTACAGGTACTGGGCCCGCGTTTCATGACAAGGTGGCGAGGACAGGTATACGGGTGGCTGATCTACTTGATAGGGAGCGATTCTCTGAGCGTCTAAAACCAGTTCTCGATTATAAAAACAGAATACTAACGGGACTCTATGGATTGGAGCCACTTGTCTATGCTGATGTGTTTGAGACCTATATTACTTATGGGGAGAGACTAAGATCGTATGCTGATGATACGGCTGCAATCGTGCAACAGGCACA
>DEAP01000046.1:11821-13827 GCA_002348225.1 Dehalococcoidia bacterium UBA2979 | reverse complement strand
ATTCGGTATACCCTAGCTCCCCGAAATTACGAAGAGTAAGCAGCTCTTCCTTGCTATGCTCGAGGACCGCGCCAATGGTCGCTATTTTAGATCTGCGAAGCAGATTATTCACACGCTGCGAAAGAGCTAATTCTTCAATCGGAAGCTCAAGAATAGGCGAAATTGGAGATACATCGAGTTGCAGTCTTCCCTCCGTCATCAATGAGAATGGTGTGAGCTGCGAAACTAAAATATCGGACGCTTCACTTATTGCTGAGCTACCCGAGATAGTCCCGTCGGTCCAAACTTCCAATGTGAGACTATCGTAAGCTTCTCCTGCTTGCTGGATTTCATTAACCTCATAGGACACTCGTCGTATAGGTGAATACACTTGATCAAGCGGAATAAGACCTATAGAAACTGTTTCACCGGCTTGCTCAACCTGATCCGAAGGTATATACCCTCTCCCAGTCTGCACAAATAGCTCAATAGATAGGTTTGCATCAGCGTCATCAACATGGCATATCACGAGATCCGGATTAACTATTTCATAATCAGCTGTCGCTTGAATATCCGCCGCTGTCAGAACGCCTTTGCCCTTGGAATCGAGGGTCATACGCGCTTGCCGATCCGCGTTAGCTCTGAGCCGGACTTCTTTCAAATTAAGCATCAACTCAATTAGGTCTTCCCTAATTCCTGGAATCGTTTGAAATTCGTGTTGAATATGCTCGCCACGAACCGCATATATAGCCGCTCCCGGAAGTGACGAAAGCAGGACTCGTCTCATAGCATTCCCCAACGTCGTGCCAAAACCAGCCTCTAATGGACCTGCTGTAACCTGAATGTAATCAGAATCTTCCTGCTGGATATCTATCTCAGCTAAACGTAGATCTGCCATCCTGCGCCTCCTAAACTATCAACACTAGTAATACCTGTTTAACGGGAGTATCTTTCGACAATCGCCGTTGGATTGAATATCGATTCCCAATCACCTGCTCCTGGCAGTGATAAAAGTTCACCTGTCAGGTTATCTCGATCAAGAGATAACCAACCCTTAACATCACGTCCTGCAATTTCTTCTCTCAAGATCTCACAGTACTTACTGCGTTTACCTCTTTCAGTAAATGAAATTTTCTGTCCTATTTTTAATCTGGCGCTTGGAACTGACATCTTCTTACCATCAACGGAAACAAGTCCGTGCGTCACTAACTGCCTAGCCTGAGATCTAGTAGATGCCAACCCAAGACGGTATACGATATTGTCCAGTCTAAGTTCCAATAGTGACATCAGATTCAGACCTGTTTCTCCAGGCATTCGAGAGGCCTTATCGTAAATACCTCTAAACTGCTTCTCCATAAGTCCGTAGGCAAATCGCACTTTTTGCTTCTCAATGAGTTGCTGGCCTGCATCAGAGATTTTCCTCCGTCTAACCGGGCGTGGTCCAGGAGGAAGATTTTTTTTCGTAATGGCACAATTTGCCTTTCCGCATAACGCGGCCTGAAATCTTCTGCATTTTCGGCATTTTGGTCCTGTATATCGAGCCATACTTTAATTCCTTAAATTAACTAGTTTCGTGGGCGTCTACGAGCACGACATCCGTTGTGAGGAACTGGAGTTGCGTCCCTGATCGAGAGAATACGCAGACCATTCGCACCAAGGGCACGAATAGCTGACTCTCTTCCCGGGCCAGGACCATTAAGTACAACGTCGACTGCGCGTACACCATGCTCCGAAACATCCTGCATTATTGCGTCCGCAGCCAACTGTGCTGCGTAAGGTGTGCTTTTACGACTACCTTTGAATCCCACCGTGCCGCCACTTGTCTGGGCTATTGCATTTCCGTTGGGGTCTGAAATAGTAATAATGGTGTTATTGAAAGTAGAATGGATATAGGCCTTACCTACAGGCACATTCCGCCGTTCTTTTCTCCGAGATCTTCCTCGTCTAACTGAACCCATATTCTATACTCCTCTATGCGATCGATCGGGTTAAAATTGCTACTTCGTCACTTGGCGCTTGCCGGCGAT
>DEAP01000046.1:450-11494 GCA_002348225.1 Dehalococcoidia bacterium UBA2979 | reverse complement strand
TGTACGACGTGCACCTCTACGGGTACGGGCGTTAGTCTTTGTTCGCTGACCTCTGACCGGTAAGCCCCGCCTATGCCTACTACCTCTATAAGAATTGATCTCTATCAAACGCTGTATATTTGAACGTACGGACCGTCTAAGTCCTCCCTCAAAATCATCGTTATTATCAATAATTGATCTCAATCTCGCAATCTCATCATCATCCAGTTCGGACACGATTTTATCCGGCTCGACACTTGCTTGAGTACATATTAATTTTGCGGTCGGACGACCAATACCATAAATATAAGGGAGAGCAAACATAATCTGTTTCTCTCTTGGTAAGTCGACCCCTGCAATTCTAGCCATTGATAACTCCTGAAATCATAAAATTCTCTATCCCTGTCGCTGCTTATGACGCTTAGTCTCGCAAATCACTCTTATACGGCCTCTGCGCTTAATGACCTGACACTTGCTGCATCGTTTTTTTACTGAAGCACTTACTTTCATCGAATTTCCCTCTTTGTCACAGCTAGGGCTAGCGGAACCTATACGTGATTCGCCCTCGGGTAAGGTCATATGGACTAAGCTCGACCAACACCCTGTCACCCAACAAAATACGAATGTAGTTCATCCTCATCCGCCCTGAAATACCAGCTAGTACTCGGTGCTCATTGGGAAGCTCTACTTCGAACATGGCGTTCGGTAGAGCAGTTTTAACTATCCCTTCAACTTCGATTACCTCTTTCTTTTTCTCAGCTCTCGCTTCTTCATTATTTGCGGGCTGTTTTTTCTTTGATGATCTAGCCATAATTCAGAACCGAGCCTAAGACCGGGTCAGTACCTCCGGTCCATTATCAGTAATAGCCACCGTGTGTTCGAAGTGAGCCGATAATGATCCGTCAGAAATTGCTACGGACCACTCGTCCTCGAGCTCATGAGTAGCCGGGTCTCCTATACAGAACATTGGTTCCAGAGCCACCACCATACCGCGACGGAGCTCCAAGCCAGTTCCCTTGCGGCCATGATTGGGTATATGAGGCTCCTCATGCATCTCTCGCCCCACACCGTGGCCGCCGTAGCCGCGAATAATTCCCAAAGAAGATTTCTCACCGCAAGCACCAATTGTTTGGGAAATATCCCCTATGCGGTTACCCACAGTAGCTACAGAAATCCCTTGTACAAGAGATTCTTCGGTAATCTCCATTAAAGATCGTGCCTCCTCAGAGACCACACCGACACCCACCGTAAAGGCAGCATCAGATACATATCCTTGGTACGTTACTCCGAGATCTATGCTCACTAAATCACCCTCTTCAAGTCTTTGATTCCCTGGCAAACCATGAACCAACACCTCATTTACTGAAAAACAAATCGCGCCCGGATACGGGGGTTTACCCCATGGGCTATACCCCAGAAAAGTGGCAATAGCACCCCGAGCTTTGATCGCCTCTTGCGCAAGGCGATCCAACTCAAATCCAGTAATGCCTGGGGAAATATTTTCTCGTAAAATTTCCCGTACTTCGGCATTAATACCACCCGCAGAACGCATGATATCGATCTCATTTTGAGACTTTATAGTTACAGGCATGACAAACAGTACCCCGCCCTATAAAATCCAGTCTTTGAGACCAGATCATTAATCATACATGTCGCTCCCCGAACAGTCACTAGCTAAATCTCTCTCTAGCCAGTCGCATCGAGAGTCTCCAAAATCCGTTTCGTGATATCTTCAGGCGCACCTGTTCCATCAATTAGTCGAAGTTTTCCCTGCGCTTCGTAGTACTCAGCTAAGGATTCGGTCCATTCTCGATTCGTATCCAACCGAGCCTTCACTGTATCGGGCTGATCGTCTGCTCGTTGGACTAGAGGCGAGGGGCAGCTATCACAGATTTGCTCTACCTTCGGCGGCCTGGTCACAGTGTGATAAATATCGGAACATTCCGGACAGCTCCAACGACCTGTCAGCCGATCCATCAAAAGTTCTTCAGGTACTCTTATGTATGGGACTGTGTCAATTTCACTACCCTGAGCCGCAAGAGCCTGGTCCAGCGCCGATGCCTGGGGAAGAGTGCGTGGAAATCCGTCTAGCATAAATCCAGCGATCGCGTCCGGCTGGCTGATACGCTCGAGAAGCATTCCGATCGTCACCTCATCAGGGACAAGATCCCCTCTAGACATATATTCCTGAGCCTGCAGACCTAGTTCCGTCCCGGCTGCTGCAGCCTCCCTAAACATATCGCCAGTCGATATATGTAAAAGTTCTCTTGCAGAAGATATATTTGAGGCCTGCGTGCCTTTTCCGGCGCCAGGCAAGCCAAGTAGCACACATTGCACCATCAGGAAACAAACCCTTCATAATTCCTTTGGACCATCTGGGCCTCTATTTGTCGCATAGTGTCTATAACCACACCCACCACAATCAACAGACCGGCCGCACTTATCTGCAGCTGGTTAACGTTTGTTAGTCCTGTAGCCAAGAATGGAATAATGGCAATAAAACCTAGAAAAAGGGCTCCTCCCCATGTAATCCTTACTAAAACCCGTGTGATGTATTCTTGCGTTGGTCGACCAGGTCTTATGCCTGGTACGAATCCACCTTGCTGTTGTAAATTTTCGGCTAAATTCTGCTGTTGAAACATCACCATTGTGTAGAAGAACGCAAACAGAACTACTAGAAGAAACGTCCCCATCCAGTAAAGCAGACCTGTCGGTGACAAATATACTTGGAACCACGAGGCCACTGAACGGATCCACCCGACGTCAGCCGTCTCAGCAATAAACTGGGAGAATACGGGCGGAAAAATCATTATCGAGGTAGCGAATATCAACGGAATCATTCCAGCGCTGTTTACGCGCAATGGGATATAACTCTGTGACTGCTGCCTATACATTCTGCCTCCGCGGAATTGGGATCTTGCATACTGAACAGGTATCCGACGCTGAGCTTCCTGAAAAAGAACAATTAAAGCAACTATCGCCAGAACTACAACTGCGAGTAGAAGAATACCCCCTGTGGCAGAAGAATTCCCCCCAAACAACCCGCCCGAAAGGAGGCCTGGAAGACTCGCCACGATACCACCCAAGATAATCAATGAGATTCCATTGCCAATGCCTTGCTCAGAAATCAATTCCCCAAGCCAAACCAAGAACATCGTCCCAGCTACAAGAGAAACTAAGGTAGCTATCCCAGTCAGGTCAAACCCTAGACCATCGTATCCACCTAGTGATGAAATAATTTGCAACTGTGCATATCCCTGAAAAAGAGCCAATGGAACGCACAGCCAGTGGGTGTATGCCTGTATCTTCTGCCGGCCGGCCTCACCCTCTGATTGAATTTGTCTCAATCTCGGAATAATTGGAGTAGCCAATTGCATAACAATGCTAGCTGTAATAAACGGATATACACCCAAGGCCGCCACTGATAGATTTTGAAGCGCCCCGCCGGAAAAAATGTTCAGAAAACCCAACACAGCGTTATTGTCAAAGGTATCGCTGAGACGGTCAGCATCCACTCCAGGTACCGGAACATGAGCAACAAATCTGAATATTATGAGCATTCCTAACGTAAACAGGATCTTGTTACGCACGTCTGGTTGCATAAGACCAGCCATACCGGCCTGTAACAGTGCTGGAACCTTCGAATCTCGGGACCCTGAGTCGGGCATCGCTATGGCCAAGAGGAAAGCTCCTTTCTCCGCATCAAGAATGCTGGGGAATTAATCTTGTCTCAGATGTTTCCGGTTTCTGACCTTCTTATCAGGGGGAGCAGTTTCGGTACATGAGCCTCCCGCCGCCTCGATAGCTGACTTCGCGGTTCTAGAAAATCGCGGAGCCGTCACATTAAGGGATTTTTCTAGCTCACCAGCACCCAAAATCTTAAAAGCCACATCAGCATTCTTGATAAGCCCAAGGGAAGCTAAACTTTCTGGATCCACGCTAGCACCAGATGCAAATCTGTTCTCCAAAGTTACTAGATTAATTGGCTGGTATTCTATCCTGCTGAAATTACGGAATCCCCTCGTCCGGGGAAGCCTCCTCACTAGAGGCGTCTGACCACCTTCAAAACCGGGTCTCACACCTCCACCCGAACGGGCCTTTTGACCCTTGAGCCCTTTGCCTGCATAGGTCCCTTGCCCTGAAGCCTTCCCACGACCAACTCTCTTCTTGGAATGTTTTGCACCGTCCGGCTGGGAAAGTCCATCCGATGATTTTGAGATATCGCTGTCTGACATTTAAACCGCCTCTTCGACTTCAACCAAATGACTCACGGTCTGAATCATCCCTCGAATCTCTGGCGTATCCTCATGCTCTGCAATTTGTCTAATTTTCCTTAGACCCAATGCCCGTACTGTGGCTTTTTGATTGGCTGGATAGCCAATTGAGGACTTTGTGTAGGTAATTTTTATCTTTGCCATATTTCAATTTTATCCAATTACTCCGAGTCAGATGCTGCTCGAGCCAATTCCAATCGCATAGCTCTGACTTCTTCGGGATTTCTCAATGATTGCAAACCTTTGATCGTCGCTGTTACTACATTCATTGGATTAGTGGAACCATAAATTTTGGTTAATACATCAGTAACACCGGCACATTCCATGACCGCCCTTACAGCAGCTCCGGCTATGATTCCTGTTCCAGGTGCAGCCGGAAGCATAACAACTCGACTTGATTTGAACGTAGTGTCCAATTCATGAGACAAGGTACCTGCCTTCAGAGAAATATTTTCCATTTCTCTTTTGGCGATAACCCCGCCTTTTCTAATAGCATCGGGTACCTCATTGGCTCGGCCCATGCCAAACCCAACGTTTCCTTCTCCATCTCCAACTACAACTACAGCCGTAAAGGAGAAACGCCTACCACCCTTAACAACCGTGGCTACTCGGTTGATGAAGACTACTTTCTCGATCAGTCCTCCCGAATCGTCACCTTGGTCTTCGTTGTTACTGCGCTCTCTAACCATTCAAATCACCTACTAAAATTCTAATCCACTAGATCTGGCACCCTCAGCAAGAGCTTTAACTCTGCCCGCAAAACGATAGCCCCCGCGGTCAAACACCGCCGAGGTTATACCTTTAGAACGAGCCGCTGCAGCAAGATTATTACCCACTGTTACAGCACGATCGGTCTTGCTGCCGTCCGCTAATCCTCGATCAGAAGCCGCTGCAAGAGTCGTGCCTGATTCGTCATCTATTAATTGGGCATATATGAATTTATTTGAACGAAATACCGACAGTCTCGGCCGCGACGAAATACCACTAACTCGCTTCCGAACACGAGTATGCCGACGAATACGCCCCGCACTCCTAGTTCGTGAGGATGATTTCATTATCCAACTCTTGCTTTCCCAGCCTTGTATTTAGGCTGTTCATCTGTGTACTTGATTCCTTGAGCGCGATAACCCGACGGAGGTCTTATACGTCTTACAAGGGCGGCCTGTTGACCAACCGCCTGTTTACTTATCCCGTCCACATGCACGATATTACCGTCTTTAGAAAAAGCAGTACCCTCGATAGGCTCTACTGGCACTTTGTGGGAATAACCTGCCTCAACAACCAAAGTACTCCCCTGTAAGTCAGCGGTAATTCCGCTCCCCATAAATTCTAATGACTTCCGATAACCCTCTGTTACCCCAACCACCATGTTTGCGATCAACGTCCTCGTCAGTCCATGGAGTGAACGCGCAAGTTTCTGGTCATTCGCCCGGCTGACTGTGACCGTCGAATCTTCTTTCACTACTGTGATCAAAGGATGAATGTCCTCGGAAAGTTCTCCCTTAGGACCTTTCACAATACATCTGGCATCCAAGAGAGTGATTTCCACCCCTGCTGGTATGTCAATAGGTAGTATTCCAATTCTTGACATCTTTAATAAATTTCCATTCGTATTCTTCTATTTCTGTTCGTGATTGCTGCCAAAAGCCAGACCTAAAATACTAATTTTTAAGACGGTTACATGCCAGCCATATTGTGGAGCGCCCCAATTATCGGAGATCGCTACCACACGTAGCACAGTACCTCGCCACCTACCTTTTGTCGCCACGCATCCTTGCCCGACAATATGCCTTTTGAGGTGCTAAGAATCGAGATTCCTAGTCCACCGTAAACCCTAGGAATCTCACCATTACCTACATATATTCTCAGACCAGGCCTAGATACCCTCTTAATATTTGTGATCATGGCCTTTCTATCCGACCCGTAAACCAACTCCAATTTGAGATAGTTCTTCGATTCGTCAGAAACTTCCTCGATCCCGCGAATAAAGCCTTCACCACGCAAAACATCCGCTATTGCCTGTTTGGTTTTGCTTCGGGGAATTAACACACTTGTGTGCTCTGCGTTGGCCGCATTCCTAATTCGAGTAAACATATCTGCGATGGGGTCTGACATTGACATTGTTTTATACCTTTACCACGATGATTTCTTTACGCCCGGCAGCATACCCTTCACTGCCAACTCTCGAAATGTAATCCTTGAAACTCCGAATTCCCTCATATACGCTCTTGGACGACCGGTCAGTTGACATCGATTCCTATGACGGGAGCGAGCACCGTCTCTCGGCATCTTATAGATTTTCGCATACGCTGCTGCCTTTTCATCCAGACTAGCTCCTGGATCACGAATCACAGCCGTGAGCAGAGCTCTTCTTTCAGCATATCTATCACCGAGAATCGCCCGCCTGCTATTTTTGGCGATCTTGCTTGCTTTCGGCATAATATTTCCTAACCCAATCAATTTATCTTCGTTGGAAAGGCATCCCTAGCAAAGCTAGCAGCCTTCTTCCCTCTTCATCAGTTTTTGCGCTAGTCACAAAATTAACCTGCAAACCTCTGACTCGATCCACATCTTCAAAATTAAGTTCAGGGAAAATGAGTTGCTCAGAAATCCCAAGAGAATAATTTCCTCGGCCATCAAAGGCTCGATCTGAACATCCACGGAAATCTCTGATTCGTGGCATTGATGAATTCACTAGACGATCATAGAATTCCCACATTCGATTTCTTCTCAACGTAACCGTCAAACCAATCGGCATTCCCTCACGCAGCTTGAAATTCGATATAGACTCTCTCGCTCTTCTAACAAAAGGGCGTTGACCAGTAATCGCCATCAAGTCCTCACTAGCTGACTCAATCACACCAGAAGATGTCACAGCTTCACCTAGTCCTATATTTACAGATATCTTACTTATCGTTGGGACTTCCATAGAATTCTGGTATCCAAACTCTCTTAGCAGAACAGGAACAGCGTCCTCTCTATACTGTTTAAGCATTCTTGGAATATTAGCTGTACTCACCATCAGTCCATGACCTCGTCACACTTAATACAAACTCTTACTTTACGACCATCGTCCAATTGGTTAAATCTCACCCTCACGGCGCTGCCACAAGGATTACAAACAAGTCCGAGGTTAGAGAGATCGATAGGTGCTTCCCGCTCGATTATTCCACCCGGATTTTGAGGACCAGTAGGACGTTGATGTCTTTTAACCAAGTTAACTCCATTAACAATCGCTCGATTCTCTCGAGCATTGACTGCTAACACCTCACCTCGGACTCCCCTATCTCTACCTGAAAGTACTTCCACTTGGTCATTTCTCCGTATTCGTGCTGCCATCAGATGACCTCCGGAGCTAATGCTGTAAGTCTGGACATTCCCTTAGTTCTCAGCTCAGACGGAACAGGCCCGAATAATCTGGTGCCACGCGGTGCGCCACCCTCAGCGACTAGGGCCGCTGCATTTTCGTCAAATCTAATGGTTTGGCCATCTTCTCTTTGGATCGGATGCTTCGTTCTAACTATCACAGCCCGAACAACTTCACCCTTGGCAACTCCCGAATTAGGTTGGGCCTCCTTAACGGAGGCAATTATCGTATCGCCTACACCGGCGTAACGACGCTTCGAACCGCCTAAGACTCGAATACATAGAAGCTCTCTTGCCCCACTGTTATCGGCGACCCTAACTCTACTTTCCTGCTGGATCATTTCTGTTCACCTTCTTCTTCAGGTTCCTCAGCTTCAGTATTCGGAGGCGGAACGCCCTCAGGCTCCTCTGCTTCGGTCTCGGATTCCCCAGTTGTAACCTGACTATCAACATCTTCGTTATTCTCTGTTTCATCCTCGAGTGCTTCTGCCGACGCACGCGCAGCGGATCTTTGCATTTCATCCACAAAAGAAGCATCTAATTCAGTGGCCTGGACTTCTGCAATATTACGGCCAATCAGGATTTCGTCGAGATCCCATCGCTTGAGCTTGGATCTCGGTTGGGACTCAATAATTCGAACGATATCGCCGCTGGTAGCGCTATTTTCTGCGTCATGTACATGATATTTTTTCGTCCGAGTTATAACCTTTCTATAAAGCCTATGTGGTGCACGTCGCTCCACTGAGACTACAACAGTCTTGTCGTTCGAATCCGAGACTACTACGCCCACTAATGTTCTTCGGTTAGCTGTCTGTGTAGCTTGGGAATCATTGCTAGATTGAACCATCTTAATGTCCTCGTCGGTTATTCCTCAATAGAGATACCGACATTACCTTCCTCTTCAAGCTCTCGAGTACGTATCAAAGTCTTTATTCTTGCAATTTGGCGACGAGCCTTTTTCAGTTCTGAAATATCAGTAAGCTGCGAAGTGCTAGCTTGAAATCGTAAATTAAATAGCTCCCTATGAGCTGATTCCAGCTCTTCAGCAAGCCCGTCATGATCAAGTTGTAAGAGGGCTTCCATTTTTCCACTCATCGGTAAACCTCATCCCGTGCAATAACCCTTGTATCGATCGGGAGTTTATGATGTGCCTTCCGAAATGCCTCTCTAGCGGCTTCCTCCGACACACCGGCAATTTCAAAGAGTACCCGTCCTCTTTTAACGACAGCAACCCACCTGTCTGTAGCGCCCTTGCCTTTACCCATCCTAACCTCAACTGGTTTTTTGGAAACTGGCTTATCAGGAAAAATCCGAATCCAAACCTTACCACCACGTCTCAATTCACCAGTAATCGCTCGTCTAGCTGCCTCAATTTGCCTCGCATCTATCCAGGCGGTGGTCTTCGCTTGAAGTCCGTACTCACCAAAAGAAACAGCATTGCCCGTTTGGGCAGCACCACGCATTTTCCCCCGGAATTGCTTTCTATATTTCGTTCTACGTGGCATTAACATTTTTTATTCACCACCTGTTTCCTCTGCTGCGCGTACCAAAGGGTTATCTTCAGGAGATACTTCACCTTTGTTCACCCAACATTTCACCCCTATTAGTCCAAAAGAAGTGTTCGCTTCAGCGAATCCATAGTCGATGTCAGCCCTAATAGTATGAAGCGGGATACGGCCCTGCATTTCATGCTCTGATCTCGACATTTCAGCTCCACCCAGCCGACCAGAAATTTTAATCTTACATCCGATAGCCCCACGTGCCATCGTACGTTGAACTGACTGCTTCATAGCACGTCTGAAAGCCACACGTCGCTCTAAGGACATTGCTACTGACTTTGCCACCAAATATGCGTCCAACTCAGGTACACGTATTTCCTCGACATTAACGTTAACCCTCGAACCGATCTGTGACTGCAAGGAATTTCTTAGTTGCTCAATATTTTGACCCTGTCTTCCGATCACAATACCCGGTTTTGACGTGAATATTGTTACCGCAGTCGACGCTGCCTGTCGTTCGATGTGAAAACGCGAAACCCCAGCCTCGCTGAGTTCTTTCCCAAGATATTCTCGCAGCTTCTGATCTTGAATCGTGAACTCAGCGTAAGTCGTGTGTGGCGCATACCACCTCGACTGCCAATCCTTCGTGACCCCTACTCGAAAACCGTATGGATGTATTTTTCGTCCCATACTGTCTAACCCTCAACAATCATTTTTATATGCGCCGTTCTTTTTCTTTGAGGCGCTGCCCTACCTCTTGATCTTGCACGCCATCTTTTCATAGTCACTCCCTCATCTGCCGTCGCGCTATAGATGACGAGTGATTCAGGATTCAAATCGAAATTATTTTCGGCATTCGCCTGTGCTGAACGAAGAACTTGTGCAGCTAATGCGGCTCCTTTTTGAGGCATGAATTCAAGCACACGTAGCGCCTCGGGCACACGCATACCTTGAACTGCTCGTAGGACCGGACGAACTTTTCGCGCAGAGATGCGCTGGTCTTTGGCTATAGCCTGTACTCGCATCTAACAAACTCCGAACTTGATTCTCATTACTTATTACCTGTTCTACACTCGCTGTGAGGTCCGCTCACTCTTTCCTCTATGCCCTCTATATGTCCTGGTGAATGCAAATTCGCCAAGCTTATGACCTACCATGTTCTCTGAACACAAGACCGGAATATGTCTTCGTCCATCATGCACAGCTATCGTCATTCCAACCATCTCAGGGAGAATAGTGGACGACCGTGACCAAGTCTTTATCACCACTCGATCCTGATTATTCTGAGCTGCAATAACCTTCTTCCATAGCTTCGGATGAACGAAAGGGCCTTTCCTTGTAGATCGGGACATAATTCTTTACTCCTCCGGACTATCTTCGACCAACACCGCGGCGTTGCACGATGTACTTATCAGTCCGTTTGTTTCTTCGAGTTCTGTAGCCGAGAGCAGGCTTACCCCAAGGAGTTTTAGGCCCTGGTAGCCCAATAGGAGACTTGCCCTCACCCCCACCATGTGGGTGATCGACTGGATTCATTACCGATCCTCTTACTTTTGGTCTTTTCCCTCGGTGCCTCGAACGACCGGCTTTACCAAGTTTGATCTGCTGATGCTCTATATTGCCTACTGATCCGATAGTAGCCATGCAAGATTCTAACACTTGCCGTCTTTCCCCTGATGGCATACGCAGCAAAGCATATCCACTATCCTTTGCCATTAGTTGTATCGATGCTCCCGCAGATCTGCCTAGTTGCGCGCCTCTCCCAGGAATCAACTCAATATTGTGAATTACAGTTCCAGTTGGGATCTCCGAAAGTGGTAGCGTATTTCCAGTATTTACTGGAACACCCGAACCAGAAATTATTTGGTCATCAACGCTGAGTCCATCCGGGGCAATGATATATCTCTTTTCACCATCAGCATAAAA
>DEAP01000046.1:0-141 GCA_002348225.1 Dehalococcoidia bacterium UBA2979 | reverse complement strand
ACCATCAGCATAAAAAATCAACGCAATTCGAGAGGAGCGATTAGGATCATATTCAATCGCTGCAACACGACCAGGAATATCGAACTTATCCCTCTTGAAATCTATCAAACGTAAAAGTCTCTTATGACCACCACCTCTTCT
>DEAP01000003.1 GCA_002348225.1 Dehalococcoidia bacterium UBA2979 | reverse complement strand
AGAACCGCGCTTGCGCGGGGGCTCATACGAGAGTCGCCCATTCTCATACTCGATGATTGCTTTTCTGCAGTGGATACCGAAACAGAAGAACGAATCCTCGCCGGATTGAAACGAGTTCGAAATAACAGCACCACCCTTCTTGTGAGTCATCGGGTATCTACAGCTAGGCATGCTGATCGCATCTTAGTCCTGGATAAAGGAGAGATTCAGGAGATCGGTACGCATGAAGAATTACTACAACAAGGCGGATTCTATGCGGAGCTCGAGTACTCCCAAAGAAACCTGGTCAGTGAGTCGAGCAACAAAGACGCGATATGAATATCCCAGCGACAATAAATAATGATCAGGCCAAACGCGATCACTCCGTATTCGAGGCGGACATCGAAGGCCAGGCGATGAATCTGCAATATCTAAAGCGAATTGCTGGCTGGGTGAAACCTCACAAACAAGCAGCGATTATCAGCATTGTTCTCGTACTGTTCGCCTCGGCACTAGCTGTCTTACTTCCTGTTCTTTTATCGAGAGTAGTCGTTGATGGGATTCTGATGGATACCCCCAACGCTCTAATCCCAGATTTCGGATTACTGGCTTTAACCCAATGGGTTTCCAAATTAGGCGGGATATCCGAAGTGAGTGCAGCATGCTGCATTTACGCTATTTTTATTCTGATCTGTCACACGCTCTACCATTTTCATCGCGTGAAGCTTGCGAGCGTTGTTTTATTCTCCTTGAGAGATATGCGACAAGACCTTTTTGCGCATATGGAACTTCGCCCGTCCTCTTTTTACGACCGCGTAGCTATTGGTCGAGTAATGACCAGGATAACTAATGACGTTCAGGCTCTCATTGAACTCCTCATGGGATTAGGTGCACTGATTGGTCAATTCGTACCCTTCTTTATCGCGCTCTTTGTGATGTTCGCGATCAACGCAGAGTTAACGTTGTATCTATTAGGCGCAATACCGCTTTTCGTCATGGTTACCTATTTTTTTCGTCAGGCAACCAGGAAAGTCTATCGATTGATCCGAAATACAGTGTCTCAACTGAATCAAAATCTTCAAGAAAATCTATCCGGCATGCAGGTCGTCCAACTATCAAACAGGGAAAACTTTAACCTCAATGTCTATGAGGGTATTAACAATGGCAACCGAAAACATGAATTCCATGCAGTTAACCTTGAGTCTACTTACGGCGCATTCATGGACAACATGGTCAATCTGGCTCTAGCTGTAATCATTTGGGTTGGCGGCGGCGCCGCTTTGCAAGAATCGGTCTCACTGGGAAGCGTCATCTTATTTACCTATTTCATCGATATGTTTATCCAGCCTATAAGGGTGTTGGGGCACCAATACAACATATTGTTTCGAGCCATGGCGAGCGCGGAGAGAATATTTCAAGCACTAGATTGGGACGAGAGCGTCGATGAGCCCGTTAAACCAGTTGAGCTACGTCAGCGAACTGCGGGTGAGATCGAATTCAAAAACCTAAGTTTCTCGTATGACGATGAGCTCCCCGTACTTAAGGATATATCGCTCAAAATAGCGGCCGGCGAGAAACTGGCAGTTGTGGGACCCACTGGATCAGGCAAAAGCACTCTTATCAGGCTTCTCGGTCGTTTCTACAATTTCCAGAGAGGGACGATCTTTCTTGATGGTGTTGATCTACTCGACCTGGATTCTAAGGATCTCCGACAGAGAATCGGAGTGGTAATGCAAGATTTTCACATCTTTTCCGGTACGATTTTAGACAACATCACCTTAGGCAACCCTAACATCAGCGACGAACGGGGGATCGAGGCTGCTCGCGCTGTCAACGCCGACAATTTCATAGAGAGCCTTCCAGAGAGTTATCAAACCGAGTTGGTCGAGAGAGGACAAAACCTCTCACAAGGCCAAAGACAGCTTTTGGCGTTCGCAAGAGTGCTTGCAGCCGATCCAGAAATACTGGTTCTGGACGAAGCAACAGCGAGCATCGACACAGAAACCGAAGAGATCATTCAAAGTGCGCTGAAAACTATCATGAAAGGTAGGACGTCCATTTTGATCGCCCATCGTCTAAAAACTATCCAGGAGGCAGATCGCATTTTGGTATTAAAAAATGGGAGAGTGAAGGAAATCGGCACTCACGATCAATTGATGGCCAACAAAGATGTTTACTACACGCTAAGTCAGCTGCAGTTTCAGGACGTCAGCATTTAGGCTTTTTTCTCTAGAAAGGATCTTCACTTCATGTGATTATTCAACTGGAACAAAGAGGGGGAATGTCATGAATTCTGAGTTAATGCTTTGCGACTCGAAACGATCACAGAAGAGTTTTCTTGCTGTCTTTTTACTCGTCCTATTTTCCCTGGTCACTGCCCAAGCAGACAGTGATACGCTTCCAGATGCGATTGTAGGAAACGCTGGGCCCTTATCTGGCGATTCTGTTCAGTATTACTCAGCTAACCCTTCGTCAGTCGGATACCTATCAAAGCCCGATGGTGAGGGACCTCACCCGTCGGTCATACTCATTCATGAATGGAATGGATTAGTCCAGCGCGTCAAAGAAACGGCCGACTCTTTCGCCGACGAGGGTTACGTCGCCCTTGCGGTTGACCTTTACAGCGGAAGGACCGGTTCCAATCCACAAGAGAACATGGCATTGGTTCGCGAGACTCTTGCAGAACCGGCCGCACTGATAGATAACCTAAACGCCGCGGTCAATTATGTAAAAAATCAGGGCGGCAGTAACGGGAAAGTCGCAACCATCGGCTGGTGCTATGGCGGCGGCGTGGCTCTAACCTACGCACTGGGAGGCGATCATCATGACGCAACTGCTATTTTTTATGGCCGACTTCTCGCAGACCCAGCACAACTTGCTCACGTAGATCATGAGTTCTACGGCACCTTTGTAGAGAACGATCGGGGAATCCCCATCACTGACGTGGAAAATTTCGTGGAGACGCTCCGGGCTGCCGATATTCCAAACGACGTTCACATTTATGATGGTGTTAATCATGGCTTCTGGCTCTACGTTGACCGCGACCCTAAAAATAATACAGAGCCAGCAATTGACGCATGGAATCGCCTAAAACAATTCCTCCAAAGAACGCTGTCCTAACTCCAAATTGAAGATGGCTCTATTCAGGCTCATCAAAACAAAAGTCTCCATAGGCTAGGCAAAGGGTTTCCATCACGTCGCCAACCTGTGTCAACCAAAATATTGCAATGATTCCGATAAAGAGCACGGACAAGCCTATCGCTAGCCTCTCCAAAAGAGTTTTACTCATTGAGTGTCCCCTAAGAAAAACCTATCCACCTTCCTGAGGCGGCAACAGTAAACCAAATCACGATCGAACTTATCGCAAGTAATCTTAAAGCCCAAACGTTGATAGTCTCGTGAGGATGAGCCAACAACGGTCTTTTTATAAAGTAGACAAACAGAGCACCTACAGACAGACCAATCATTTTGGCCCAGAACATTTCGTTGTAATACAGCTTTATTGCTACGGCGGAACTCATGAATACCCCACTGACAGCCATAATAATCAAAGCAAGGCTGAACCATCGATCCATATTGCTTGTAACCACTTCCGATGGAACATCACGAAGCACCAGACCCAAAAGCCGCAAATCTGTAATCAAAACAGCGCCGCCTAGAAGCGCCAGCGATACCAAATGAACCATTTGAACAACAGCAAATACTCCACCATACGCTTTTGACATGTCCGCCAGAAACGAAGTGTCCAGCCATTCAAATATAAATAACAGATCCAATTGCTACCCTCTACTCCACCAGCGCCATTTCGTCTACGCATCCCGCAACCCAATACATGGCATAGGAGAGATCCTTGTGGCAGTCAAACCAGTCATAGGCAATAGCCCTGCCGGTCATCACTACGCCCATCCACAAAAAGAGGGACGTCCCAGCGCCCAGTCTGAGGCGTTTTGAAGGTTCCACTTCTTCTCTGCCATCACGCCTCACTTCTTTCATTTTGTTTCGAAACAGAAAAGCATTAATCCCGGCTGCAATAAGCAAGACCACCTTTATGCGAAACCAAACACTTTGAGTGGAACGAACCGGAATCGCAAAAAACAGCAGCAAGCCGGTAATCACCATGACGGCAAAACCGATCATCATAGGCTTGTCCAGGCGTTCTGCTATTCTCGCAGCAGGCACCTGGGCGAAAGCAAGGCCCAAAATACGAAGATCGATAATAAATAGCATTCCAAGGAAAACCATAATCGCTAAAACATGGGTAGACTCTATCCACGCATACAAATAAAAGGATTCGTGAATCGCTGTGCTCCAGGCAAAGGAATCAAGCCAACGCGCGAAATTCAGCAACCATTCATTAAGCAAGCCCTACTCCCTATCCAAACCTCAAGAAAAAAGACGCTCTCCTCTCAGGTTCAACCCAAACGATCCAACCTATGGTCTGACTTCACCTTAACATGAATCAGAGTTCCAGTCCTCGCTTCGGAAGCCCTGCCGCCTCGTAACACTGATCAATAACAGTCATCTGTTTGACCGCATCAGCCGCATCAGTGAATAAAGAGGATTGGTTGTCAATCGCATCAATAAAAGCGTCAAGCTGATACGAGTAAGTTGGACGCCTATCACATGTCTCACGGCGGCTAGTATCTTTCTGAGTTACTTCTATAAGATGACCTATCTGAGGAATCAATGGATTTCGGACGTGTAGCCTTCCCTCTTCACCGATCACCTCAAACTCCATGCGAAAAGCAACACTGGAGCGCATGTCGCCCGAGATTCTCGCCTCGATTCCAGAGGGAAATACAAACTCGGCTTCCAAGAAGGTATCGACATTTGGGGGCCCCACTTCTAATTCTGTCGAAGTGACGGAGGGCTCATCTCCCACAAGATGTCTGACCCACGATATTGGATAACAGCCAATATCCATCGTCACGCCTCCGCCTAAGTTGTAATTCATGCGGATATTATCAGGATCCGAGACGGGAACATGAAAGGCCGCGTTGATACGCTCCACCTTACCAATCTCTCCGCTTTCCATTATCTCTTTCGCTCGGATGAAGACCGGATGATATCGATAATGAAAGGCGTCCATTAGTACTAATCCGGTCTCTGCGCCAGCGGCTTCCATCTCTTTAGCCTCTAGTGCATTCGACGCAAAGGATTTTTCACAGAGCACATGCTTTCCCGCGCGCAAAGCCTTTATTGTCCATTCTTTATGCATAGAGATCGGCAGAGGGTTATAAAAGGCATTAGTTTCATCGTCGGCTATAATCTCTTCATAGGAGTCGTAAACTCGAGAAATACCGTGCCACCTCGCAAACTCTTCTGCACGGTCCTTACTTCGGGCAGCGATAGACATAACCTGTGCCTTCGGCTCGTCTATGCAAGGATTTATTAACGCTCTAGGTGTAATATTTGCCGTACTAATCGTTCCAAATTTAATCATGCCTTTGTCTCCCTATACATATCCCTTGGGGTACTTGGATACCAACCGATCAATGCTAGTATACTCGATACACCGCAAAGCTCGGCAAACAGGCTAAAGAGCGATAGAACTGCTTCCATGACATTTCAACTATCCGAAAAACAGCTCGAGGACTATCAAAAGGACGGGTACCTATCTCCTTTAACTGCTTATGATCAAAGCGAGACAAAAAAACTAAGACAGGAATTTGAAGAATTCGAAAAGCGCTTTGGTGGTATAGAAAAAGCGGTTGCCTTTCGAGCCGACCTTCATCTTCTGCAGAGATGGGCCTGGGATGTAGTAACCAACCCTAGGATAGTCGATCCTATAACCAGTGTTCTTGGCCCAAACGTGCTGTTGTGGTCCACGAACTGGTTTATCAAAGAAAGTCGGGATTCTAAAATCGTAAGCTTCCACCAGGATGCCAACTACTGGGGACTAGAGCCACACGATGTTGCGACCGTTTGGCTTGCACTGTCAGACGCCCATGAAGAATCTGGGCCGATGAGCTTCGTACCGGGCAGCCATCTAGGAGAGCTATATACACATACCAACACGTTCGCAGAAAACAATCTGCTGAGTCGGGGACAGGAGGTTAACAGAACCATCGACGAAACGACCTGCCGGTCAGCACCCCTGGACTCCGGACAGATGTCTATTCACCACATCAGGACCATCCACGGAAGCGGTCCAAACTTATCTGAAGATCGCAGAATAGGTATGGTGCTGCGGTACTGTGCAACTCACGTTCGTCAGACTAAAGGAGAAGATACCGCAATTCTTGTCTCGGGCACGGACGATTTCGGACACTTCCAATTACTTGAAAAACCCGACCAGGACTTCGGCGAAAAAGAAACAGCCGCGCACAAAGATGCAGTGGCCAAGCTAGGTCACATCATTATGTCTTAGGCACTAGCTTTCAATCAGGATGTTCGCGGAAATAAGAGAGAGGGTCCTGATAATCTACGCCACCACAAAGATGATTGACCCGGTTATAGCCTAGAAGTCGCTGCAGCAGATCTGGCATCTCGGAAATAACGCTTCTAGGGACACCCAGATAGAGATTTTCTTGCTGTCTCAACCAGGACACATTGAAATTCAGATTAACGGAACGTCGGATCTCGTTCGAGGTTTTATTGGCCCCACCCGCATGCCACAACGCGCCATCCCACACTAACAAAGAACCCGCTTTCATTTCGATCTGTATCGTGGGTTCATCAGGATTCAAACTCCGTTCCCACTTGTGGCTGCTGGGCACAAGCATCGTCGCACCATTTTCAACAGTGAAATCATCCAGCGCAATAAGCGTATTTGCTACGAGCGGTGGGTGAGGCCGAGGAATCGGATAGTGGCTATCGTCCTGATGCAGACCTTGTCTATCGCAGCCTGGCCCAGGACACATAGCGACGGCGACAGACATCTGAAAAGACTTACCAAGCACTCCTTCAACAATAGATAGAAGCACAGGATCAATTGACACCTCGTCGATCGCTCGGGTTTTCGCATACAGATTAGGAATGTGTACGGTCTGAGTCCCAGGCCAACCTCGTTTCGTTCCATCGACAATTCGGTTGCCCGTCAGAGCAAATATCGGCTCCAATCCGACACGCATCTGTTCCAAACGCTTGACGCCCA
>DEAP01000009.1:6524-40363 GCA_002348225.1 Dehalococcoidia bacterium UBA2979 | reverse complement strand
TTCATTGTTTGTCTCGAGATCGATCGCCTTGGTAGCTGTTGGCCAGGGATTTTTGATATGTATGCTTCTGCTTTTAGCATTGCTATCCCCTGTTTTGGTCGATGATGCAGGGAGAGATGTCCACCTGTTAGGAGTTGTGCGGCTGTATTTTCTAATGCTGTTTCTGGCTCTCTTTGTAATAGGAATAGGAGGGGGGATTAGTGCGGCGGGCGTGCCTCCCTGGGTGTGTATAACCTTTTCGTTAGTTGCTGGGTTTATTGCAGGCTACTTCATATACCTTGCAACTGGATTTGACTTCACGCTTATCAATCTCGTTGATTCTCTTGGTGCCCTTGTGCGGGGAGAGGGGTCATTTCCCTATGTGGTTATTGTGATTATGTCGATCATTTCCTTTGGATTTCAGCTCGCAGGAGGTTGGCGCTTAGCACAACGTGATTTTTAAGCAACGTCGGGTTAGAATCTGGTAGGAGTCAGGCAGGATGAGGTTAATCTATATGGCACGTATCTCTATACCGGTGTTCGTTCTTTTGCTTTTACAGGGAACGACCGATTTTGTTTTTGGTGCTGGAGGTTCGGATGTTGTGGCTGAGGATCAAAGCGTTGAGCTCGCCGGCAACGCTATGCGAATTTTCTTTTTCGCGGTGGGTCTGGTGGTGGCCTCATTTGCAGCTGCGGCCGCAGGTTTTTTATATATGTCGAAAAGGGGTATCCGCTGGGAATTCCAAGGCTCTGAAGATTCCGTAGGTGACGGTAACCACTAGCTGTTTCAGACCAAGACGGCTCGAACTCCGAGATTTTTCAAATCAGTTATCTCTTCAGCCGATGGCGCGGCACCCCCTGAGGGCATGATTAACGGTAGAGATATCATATCTGTGAGGCTGCGAATGGCAAAGAGCGCCTTAGCATTTCGGAGTTCGTCAGTCATCGTATTGCTCAGGAGTACTCCAGCCAGCGGCAACACCTGTCTACCCCGGAGCAGTGAAAGGACATTTTCTAGATCATCTAGTAGGTGACTCTGTTGAATTTCCAGCACAATTGAAAAGTCTTCATGGAACTGCAAGGAGGCCAGCTCAGTCGTTAAATTAATGACCGCGAAGCTAATAGGAGTTTCTTGAGCAAAGGCAGGCAGGCTGCTGTTTTCTCGGCAGTCGTAGCCAATGAGAACTGAGCTGTTACCGAGGTCACCATTCTCGATGTCATCTAATTTATCAATTATTACTGCGTCGGTATCCCCAGAGCTGAGTTGAGTTAATTGGTCTACTGTGGCGATTTTAGTCAGCCTAGCAAGGCCGCCGGATTCGACGTTATCGTCAATTTTGAATCCTAGCCCCTTAGGTGCCCTGTCGTATTGATTTAGTAGACGCGTGAGTGTTTTCATTTCGAGTACTCCAAGAAATTGTTCCATGCGGTTGTTTGATTGGAGCCACCGGTGGGAATCGAACCCACGACCTACGATTTACGAAACCGTTGCTCTACCCCTGAGCTACAGTGGCCACGTGGCAGCCGTTATAGACCTTATTTGTGTGGTATGGAGCCACCGGTGGGAATCGAACCCACGACCGACGGTTTACAAAACCGTTGCTCTACCGCTGAGCTACAGTGGCCGCACCAACCGGTACAGGATACACGAGTATCTTATTGTGTTCTTGGGTCACAGGTATGAATTGCTTTCGGCGAAGGTCGCAGCTAGAATTCGTATTCTGCCCTGAAACAATGCAGGACGGGTGTTAATTGTAATCTTGAGTTGAGAGGTGAATAACCGTGAAACGAACATGGCAACCGAAGCGCCTCCCCAGAAAGCGGAAACTAGGTTTCCGAAGTCGTATGTCAACGCGTGGTGGACGAGCTGTGATACGCCGACGTCGGCTGCGAGGGCGAACAAGGCTTTCTGTGTAAAGGGTGTAGCTCTCAAACCGGTAGGGTGGCCTATTAGTACGCTGTATCGGGAGGCACATCGATAGCTTTATTCCCAAAATATAATGGGTAAGTTAACTGAAGATCTGTTACCAATAACCTACTCTGGGGAATTCCGTCGTGTAATGGCGACAGGGAAGAGGTTCCGGCGGCCTTCCGTCACGGTCATTATTAGCTCATCGGAGGATACCGAGGCACTGTCGATGGTGGGTATCACCGTTAGCAAGCGAATCGGGAATGCTGTAGTGCGTAATTTGGTGCGACGGAGGATAAGGGGTGTGCTAAGGATGCACAGCTGGGCAAGAGGGTTTTCGATGGTCATTATCACGGAGAGAGGCGCAGACAAAACCTCGTTCGTTGATCTTTCGAGTGAGATTGTTTCGGCAGGGCGTGAGGCTCAAGTCCTCGGTCTCAAGTAGGTAACTGTCGCGCATAATCGCTTCAGGGCTTAGGCTTTTTGATCTAGGTGGCTAGCTCGACTTGCAACTATATCGATAATTCAAGGCAGGTTGAGCGTTTAGAGGACAGTGATAATTCGGTCTGGTACCAATAATGTCCAGTAAGTGAGTTGAAATTGGTCGCTTCCATTGACCATTTGGCCAGGAAACTGGCACTAGCGATTATTAAATTCTATCAGCGAGCGATTTCGCCGAATCTTGGTGTCGCTTGCAGATTCGAACCCTCCTGCTCACAGTATGCAATCGAGGCATTTGAAGGGCGAGGGTTTGTTTTTGCGTCACTAAAGACATTAGGTAGGCTTTCTAGGTGTAGGCCAGGCGGGGGAAGTGGATATGATCCAGTTTCGTAAGGCTGTAACTGTTCAAGTGGATAGGCGCATGAGCAGTTGTTGGAACAGAAGTGTATATCCTGAGAAGAGTGTGTTTCACGTGAAACACACTCTTCTCAGGATATCTGCCTCGCTTGCAACCTTGTTCTTCGTGATTCTAGTTACTGGCTGCGGTGCACAGTTCGCAAGTCCAGAAGGTTGGGCTCCGCCTGTTGAGTATGGCAATCGCACGATCCTGTTACAGGGCGAAGGTGGAAGATTAGCTCTTATTGATGGGCGAATGAAATCTTCGGAGGAGCCATTTTGGTGGTACCCGGAGCGTGTGGCTGAGGTGAGTGACTCTGGTGGTGGCTTCCTTTCCGGTCTTTTTGGAGGAAGTTCTGGTGATGACTGGAGCTCGGATCCGTTTTATGCCAGACCATTGGTTGTGCCGGGTGATGTGCTCTATGTCGTTTCGACTAGTGGGATTTTACGAAAACTATCGTCATTGAATGGAATTACAGAGAGCCCTAGCGAAGTTTGGGCTTTAGAAATTGGTGAAGTGGTTATTTCTACCCCAGCACTGCTTGGATCTTCAATATTTGTTGGTACTGATGAGGGTTCACTGTTGAAAATATCAGATGCAACAGGGCAAATCGAGGCTAAGTGGGACATTGGGGTTGGTCGGATTTGGTCCAGCTTACAAATTTATAATGACGATCTTCTAGTAGTCGACATAGGCGAAGGCACTTTTATGCGAATTAGTGGTAAGTCAGGTGAGATCATAGATTCAGTTAATCTGGGCGGCGGAGTGCCTGGGGACGGCTTGTTGGTAGGGGATTCGATGTATTTCGGTACCTTTGGTGGCCAAGTGCATCGAGTGAATCTCAAGGACTTTTCGATTGATTGGTCAGTGAGCGGTAACGGATGGTTTGCAGGGCCTTTCGTCTCCAAGGGGGCGAAGGTTTATGCAGCAACGACTAGGGGATCGGTTTTATGCCTAGATAGTAGTACGGGCTCTATCGTTTGGTCTAAGAATATACCTGAATCAAATTTTAGGTCTCGGCCAGCGATCGTGGGTAACGATCTTGTTCTTGCGGATCGAGAAGGTGCTCTGCTGGGACTTGATGCTGATACCGGGAGCGTACGGTGGACCAGCAGGGTAGACGACGAGGTGTATGCCGATCTGTTCATACATGAGGGGCAGATTCTACTTTTATCAAAGTCCCATGCGTTGTTTGTGATAGATGCTAATAGTGGTGCTATTCGCACCGTGTTTACTGGTGAATAGACCGGTATCAGATGTATAGAGAATTGAGGGAGATCATATGCCGATAGGGGCAATCTGGCAGACGTTCCTCGAGACGCCATTAATTAATGTAATGGTGGGTCTCACTAACCTAGCCTTTGGTGACTATGGTATTGCACTTCTATTGTTCACCTTTATTTCGAGAGCTTTATTGTTTCCCTTAACCATAAGGATGTTGAATTCAATGAAGAACTTGCAGGAGATTCAGCCTCGTATGCAGGAGATCCAGAAGCAATATTCAGATCCGAAACGGCGACAAGAAGAAACTATGAAATTATATCGAGAGGCCGGAGTGAATCCTCTGGGCTGCCTGGGTCCTCAATTGATCCAGTTGCCAATTTTCATTGCTTTATATCAAGTTATCAGGATAACTTTAGGTAGTACGCCTGAGTCCATAATAAAACTTTCGGACCGGTTATATGATGTGGCATGGCTGCAGGCGGCTATCCCTCTTTCACGTGATTTTCTGTGGTTGGATTTGGGTGCTGACGGAGATTTGTTTCTCGCGATCATCGTGTTTTGTGCAATGTGGTTGCAGCAGAGGATTTCATCCAGTCGGAACTTGAGTGCCAGAGGGCAGCAACAGAACCAACAGCAGATGCAAACGATGATGCAGTGGATGTTTCCGCTTATGTTCACGTGGTTTGTACTTGCAACTCCGGCAGGGTTGGGGCTTTATTGGGGTAGTAGTACGATTATTGGAATCGTATTGCAGTGGATTTTTGTGGGGCCAGGTGATTTCCGGTGGGGTTCACTTATCCCAAATTTCGTCCGGAGCCGCATAGGTATGCCGGATTTTGTTCCGCCGTTGGGGACGGCTGACACTGATAAAAGAAAATCGAACGCTGAGTCTTCTGATGATCGTTCGGGATTAGCTGATGAGGCAGAATTGGAGTTGAATGATGGCGAGGCAGAAATCGGATCAGCCGAGACAGGCGACGGTAAGCGCAAGAAGCGTCGAAGAGGCAGTGGAAATAGGGCTCAAGGAACTGGGAGTCAGTCGGGAGCAAGTAAGCGTCGACGTAGAAAGAGACGCTAAAGCTGGATTTTTGGGTATAGGTGGTCAGGAGGCAACAGTGACGTTGTCTGTTCTGGAGAGGTCGAGAAGCGGAAAAGCCCAGAAGGATGGGGGTTCTAAAGGGCAACGGCCGCGGAACGGGGATGGCGGGAGGCCTAGGAGTGGACAGAAGCGCACTGGTGGTGATGAGGGCACTGAGAAGCAAGCTTCCTCAAGAGATCAGTCCGACCCTCCTCGGGATATAAAGGGGGTTCCAGAGAGTGAGGAAATCCCGATTCCGGGGTCGCCGCAGGAGCTTCCGCTTCAGCCTGCGGGCGATTACGAGGACGAAGTAGATCAGGCCGGGAGCACTCTGAGGGATGTTCTAACACTTTTAGGCTTTACAGGGACTGAGATTACGTTGAGTGAGTCTAACGAGGAAGATAACGATCGAGGCAGGCGAGATGTCACGCTGGACGTCGATACGACAGATGACGAATCTGCCGAGAATATCGGGGTTTTAATTGGTAAACGCGGTGATACTCTCAGCTCGCTTCAATACTTGTTGAATACCATTGTTGGCAGAGGAAAACGTGGATCGCCGATGTTTTCGGTTGATATAGAGGGATATCGGCGACGGCATAGAGAGCGATTGGTTGACTTGGCTGAAGAAGTTGCGAATGACGTAAGTGAATCTGGGGATATCATCGAATTGAAGCCTATGTCGGCAGCCGATCGGCGCGTAATACACGTTACCCTTCAGGAGCGGAGTGACGTTGTGACGCAGTCGATTGGAAAGGGTCGCGATCGGCGAATTGAGGTTCTTCCGGCTGATGATGAGTCCGAATTCGAAGATGATGTGGCTGGCGATGAGGATGATTAGACTGTAACAGCTTGTCAGCAGTCGATTGACTAGCCACCCGGCGCTCACTAGGGGCTGTAATTAGGATTGGTTCGTTGCGGTGACTTGGGAAACTGATCTCAGTCGAGTAGATGTGTATCGTGCAGCCAGAGAAACGATGCCTTTTTTAATGGTGGGTCCGGTCACTTGGGATGTTTTTGAGGATGGTTCGAGATTGCCAGGTGGCCCAGTATCATTTGCTGCTCGTACGGCTGCGGCGTTAGGGGCTCGGGCTCATATTTTGACTGGTGGCGCGGAAGACGCCAGTCTGACTGCCTTAGTAGGTCACACAGTGCATTCAGTTAGGGGACTAGCGACGGAGTCTTGGGGTATTGGCAACTCGAGCTCAGGGAGACGGCGACTGAGGTTGATTGAGCACCTAGGTCGGATGCTTGGCCCGGACGATCTTGTTAGAGATTGGCCAGAGCCGAGAAACTTGTTTTTGGCACCGCTCATACCAGATGACGTCGACGTATTGTCTTTCTTAGACCGATTTTCTTCAGCTGCAGTCTGGATTCTTGGGCAAGGTCTCCAAAGAGAGTTTGATGATAAGGGTTTTGTGTATCACCCAGCCGAGCCGACTGAATTACTGCTGGATTGTCTGTCACCGAAGACTACTCTGTTTTTATCCTCTGATGAGATCGCTAGCTGGTCAAGGGAGGCGGTTGAGGAAGTTGCTGGTCGGTGTGGTCAATTTGTTATTACGAGAGGATCTGAGGGACTAGAGGTCAAAATGTCTGGTGACACCTATAATGTAGGGGCAGTTTCCGCGAAAGTTGTTGATACAACAGGTGCCGGTGACTCATGTGCGGCAGCGTACTCTATCACTTCAGCAATGGGAGTAGTGAACGCGGGGCAGTTAGCAGTAGGGTATGGAGCTATGGCAGTGGAGCGAGTTGGTCCGGTACCAATGCCTCGTTGGCCGGAGATTCGAGGCCGTGTTGTGGATTCGTTAGCTACGCAGGAAGCAAGCCTCACTGTCGATGGGCAGGAGCCACTAGATCAACGGGCTTTTCGAATTGCGATCGCCAACCAAAAAGGGGGAGTCGGGAAGACCACTACTGCAGTTTCTCTTGCAGCATCTCTCGCAGAGATGGGCCAAAGAGTACTTCTCGTGGATGGCGACCCTCAGGCTAATGCCACTTCTTCCTTACTAGGTCGGAGTCGCCAGGGGGCTAGTGGAGATGGGCTCTACCGCGTGCTACTCGACGGAGAATCGGTTTCTGCCATGAGCGTCACAGCTGGAAGGCCGGGACTAGATGTCCTAGGCGGGTCGACAGCGCTAGCAGGAGCCGAAATAGAGCTAGTTGGGCTAATGGCCCGAGAAAGCAAGTTGAGGCGTGCTCTAGATGAGATTGATTCTCAGTATGACTATATTTTAATGGACTGCCCCCCTGCTCTTGGTTTACTAACCATTAACTCGCTTGTTGCTGCTGACTATGTCGTGATTCCTTTGCAATGTGAATACTTTGCTTTAGAGGGGTTGAGCTCACTGGAGCAAACGATTGACTTAGTGCGGGGTAGCCTTAATCCAGGTCTGGATATTTTGGGTATTGCACTGACAATGTATGACGCTCGGGCTAATTTGTCAGCCGAAGTGGTGGCGGAAATAAAGTCCCATTATCCGCAAACTCTGGAGACGGTTGTGCCGCGTTCGGTTCGTTTGGCCGAGGCACCGAGTCACGTGATGACGATCAATGAATATGCTCCGGGATCACCGGGTGCGATTGCATATATGGATTTGGCTAGGGAGGTTCATCGGCGCCTAGCAGAGATGGGCTGATGAGTGTTTCGGGTTCGGAAGGAGGATTGGGAGATGAGTGGTACACCTAGACTAGGACGTGGTTTAGATGCGTTGTTCAACGAGGGAGCTCGGGGGAGTGGTGTCGGGACACAGAGCGGATTGATGCTTGATGTGTCAGCGATACAGGCAGACCCTAATCAGCCTCGAAAGAATTTTCGGCCTGAGGCGATGGATGAACTTGTGGAATCCATCAGAGTTCACGGAGTGTTGCAACCAATTCTGGTGTCTAAGAAGGATGGATCTGAGGGTTACACGATAGTTGCCGGTGAACGGCGTTGGCGAGCAGCGCGGAGCGTAGGTCTTCAGCAAATCCCTGCCGTCGTGAGAGATACTGATTCCACGAGTCGCATGCTTTTAGCGCTGGTGGAAAATTTACAGCGGTCTGACTTGGGAATTCTGGAAGAAGCAGCGGCGTATGATCAGTTGCAGAGCGAGTTTGGGCTCACGCAACAAGAGATTGGACGCCGTGTAGGGCGATCGCGAAGCGCGGTAGCTAATACACTGCGCCTTTTAGACTTAGCCCCTGCGGTAATGGAATTGGTGAGGAGCGGTGGGATTAGCGCTGGACACGCGCGTGCGCTGCTTCAGCTTCAGAGCTACGATCGGCAATTCGAGATGGCAACGCTGATCGCGGATGAGGGGCTCAGTGTGCGTGATGTTGAGCGGCTGATTGCCAAAGAGGGTAACTCCAAACCAAAGAGGCGGACGGAACTGCCGGCGGATTCTGAGAATAGTCGCCTAGAGGAGGCAATCCAACAGAAGTTGGGAACCCGTGTGATACTGAAGCGAAATAGCAGCGGGCAAGGCCAGATGATCATACATTTCTATTCGGACGAGGAACTGACAGGGATCATTGAGAACATCATCCCTGATGGTGATTTCTAGGGTAGGCAGCAGGAAGGCCAGTAGATGAAAGATGTAGTGTTTTCAAGTGACGTCGAGCGCACCTTGGACCAACTTGGGCTGGAGCTCCCGAAGGTAAGTCCGCCGCTGGCTTTGTATGTGCCGGTCAGGGAGTCGGGGCGGTATCTCTATGTATCAGGTCAGATAGCTCAGAAGGATGGTTCCTTAGTCCATCCAGGTCAGGTCGGATCGGTAGTGTCCATAGAAGAGGCAATCGAAGCTGCAGCTGAGTGTGCAATTAACGCGCTGGCCCATGTGGCGGCTAGCAGAGGCTCGTTGGACGGACTACGTGTTGTGAAGTTGACGGGCTTCGTGGCGGCGAGCTCTGACTTCAAGGGTCAGGCTAAGGTAATTGATGGAGCGAGTCAGATCCTAATAGATATCCTTGGGGAGTCTGCTGGTATGGGTGCACGAGCAGCATTAGGTGTGGCCTCTCTTCCCCTTGGCGCAAGTGTAGAAGTTGAACTAGTACTAGAAACAAACGACAGCTAGAGTTACTGTCTTTAGGATGAGTGAAAAGTTCCTAGGTCGGGAGGCGGACTTAGATGGCACGTATAGATTTTGTGACCGGAGCTCCCGAGAAATATTCTGGGCTTGTGGATCAGATTGAGCAAGCCCGATCTTCTCTGAGGGTTGTTGTGGCGCAAGAGACGGAGGCGAACATGAGACTCCATGCTAACTCCGAAGACTGGTCGGCTAAGCGAGCTCTTGCGCATCTGGGCGTTTATTTGAGGCTTAATTCAGTGTTCATTAGGCAAATTGCCACGATGAGCGATCCTGAACGCCAGCCTATTGATGAGGAAAAAGCAATAGAGAAATCAAGTTTCATGACAGGTTCTGCGATGGATTTAATGGAGAGTATAGATAAGAGTGTCGATGAAACTATTGAATTGTTATCAGGGACTCCTGACGCGTCGTGGGGGCGCAGAGGTTCCGTTGAGGGTGTGAGTCGTTCGCTGCGTCAGCAGGTGGAAGGTTATAGTTCCCATATTCAGGAACATACCGAGCAGATAAGAATGGCTCTTGCTCAGAACTAGTCCGTTTCAATTGGAAGATCCGTAAGGTAGGACCATTCCGCCCAGGATCCGTCATAATTTCGGATGTTTTCCCATTTCAATATTTCTGACATTGCAAACCACGACACCGCGGATCGAATTCCTCCTCCACAGTAGGGAAAAACCACCGAGCCTCGATTTATACCGGCGTCCCGGTATAGCTGAAGTAGTTGACTTTGAGTATGAAACTTCCCAGTAGCATCCATAAGGGACTCCCAGTTAAGGTGGGCGGCCCCGGGGATGCGTCCTTGACGTGGTGCTGGATGGTCACCAGGGAGCCCCGTATATTCTTCGATTGACCTGCAATCAAGTATTTGCTCTGCAGCAGTTGAGTTTTTGATACTGCTAAGAAGGTCTTCTTTTCCAGCGATTAAAGATTCATCGGGATCCAGGAGACTGCAATGGACTTTGACCGGTGGCAATTTTGTCGGAACATCTTCAAGTCCGCTCTGGAGCATTGTTCGGAGAGAGGCTTCGGCAACACATACATTGTCGATCCCAAAGTATCGAAGCGCCCAATAGGCTCGGTAGGGCCATGGTGATTTGTCAGTTGCAAGACACACAATGATTTGGTCAGTGCCGGCTCCACGGATTCCTAGTCCACCTAGAGTGGTTTCAAACGTGTCCTTGTCGGGTATCAGGGCCCTTATTCCGTCTCGAGTAGTGGTGAAATCCCCATATCCATCAGCCCATACGCTGGACTGGAGATGAAGGTCTTCATATTCATTTCGGGCTGCACCGACATGCAGAAAAAGCATTTCGTGGTCAGGTGACATGGCGTTGATCCAGCTAATTGTCGCCACCCGTGGAACTTGCAAGACAGTCATAGTGTGTCCTTTTCGTTGAAAGATATTATTCAGAGCTAGGAGTGGCGCGGCGACCAGCTCGCTTGCCCCGTCTTCGAGGTCTTTTACGTGTTGTAGATTCCGGGCTCGATTCTGTGGGTTCCTTAGATCCAGCGGGGCGGCGGCGAGCTATTTTCGAGCTACTGATGCTTTTCTTGTTGGAGTCTCTCTGCGGTTTCGCTCGACGTGCGGAATCGCTTTTCGATGAGCTATTGTCTCGATGCGGAGGCGTGTCCACCGGCGTCAAAACCCCAAGGAAGTTCTTACCTCTTTCTTCTTCTTGTTTTCTGACCGTTTCTTCAACCTTCTCCTCGAGTTCGACTGGGCGCACGGTTGTTCCCATTTGGGCGCGAAGTTCATCAGCGGTTAGTTGGATAGTCTCTCCTTGATCCTTGAAATAAAGGCGGACTGTCTCTGAGAGATAATTTATTGATAGGACTTTCGCTCGACCCGCAGGAGTACTGATTGTTTTTCCTACTTTTGGAAGTGTCCCAGCTATTTCACGGTAGGCATCAACTTCAAAGGTGAGGCAACATAAGAGCCGGCCACAGACTCCGGAGATTTTGGATGGATTTGGAGAAAGACCCTGTTCCTTGGCAAGCTTCATAGAAATTGAAGGGAATGTAGTCATCCAGGAGGAACAGCAGAGTTCTCTACCGCACACGCCGAATCCTCCAGTCAGTTTTGCACGATCGCGATCACCAATACGATTCAGTTGGAGCGACTCGGGGTAGTGTGACCTAAAGGCCTGCTGGATCTTGTCATGTTTGACTTGGACCTTATCAGGGAGTACGTATGATATGTCAAGAAATGTTTCTGTGAGGTCGTAAGTTAAGTCGGCAACACGTATACGGGAATCAACTCTGGTGGCATACTCTTGAGCGCGATTAGACTCATCAGCGGCTTTTTTTTTCACTTTTTCCTGGGTGGTAAGGTCCGCCTCTGTAGCCAGACGTGAGATCACGCGCAGGGGGCCACTAACTTGATTGGTCATAATTTGGTCAGGAGTGACGACCACTCGGCCTATGCGCTCCCCTCGATCTGTGACGAGCACGACGTAATCACCAATCATTAAGTTCAGATCTCCGGGGCTACAGTAGAGTAAATCCCCAGCCGTCATTAGACGGACACCTACTATCGGGTCCATGTGTTTCATCCAGTCAAGTTTCGGTACGACACCCTAGTGCTATACCGGTAAATTTATTTTAGGATTCTATTCTATCGATTTATTACCAATTGTGGGATATCAATCATCATCTGGTCGATGGAGAGTCTCGGATTCACATTGGCAAGGAGATTTTCTCGAGCTGTTTGAATTGAAGTAAGAGCCTCCACAGCCATCTCGGGAGTCAGGTTCGACTCTCCGGTCCTAGGGATGTGCCAAATATTATCCTTCGTGGCTCCCGTTGTCAGCAGGAGGGCGTCGTGCCACCACCTTTCCCAGTGGCCTATAGTTTCAAGCACGGTATCTCGATCGTTTCTCCAGGCTTTAGAGAGGGAATTAGAATATTCAAGACGCTCGCGAACTGCAGTTAGTGAATATTTCTCCACATCACCCATAATCACTTTAAGTGTCATTAGAGAGGATGGATCGTTAATCATTGAGATTGCTTTGCCATAGCGCCCGCCCGCATGTAGGGCATATTCTACTGCCGTATCCATATCTTCAACCAGGTTCTGATCGACAATAATCGAAACCAATTCCTCTTTAGGTAGGGGCCGTAAGACGATGTCATAGCATCTGGAGCGAATAGTTGCAGGGAACTTGTCGGGCGCGTCGGTGATGATGATTACAGTGGTGTTATTAGGCGGTTCCTCCAAGAATTTCAAGGTTGCATTGTCTCCCCTTTCATTCTCAAAATCAGCCTCGAAGACCACGAAGAGATGTTTGGAGTTAAATGGCGTGAAATCGGCACTGTGGGTGAACTTCCGAACATCGTGAGCTGTTATGCGGCCGGCAACGTTTTTGGCTGATGCCCCTATGAATTTTGCATCACCAAAAGTCCCCGACTCGATTTTGTAAGCGATTTCATTTTCAAAGTCCGGAGATGTGGTGTCATCGGTACGAGGGGCAAAAACAGCCTGGGCGAACCGTATGGCGAGTGTTGTTTTCCCGACCCCCCTGGGTCCTATGAACATATAAGATCTATTGATTAGCCCCTTGGCTATATGTTCTCGTAGTGTTTCTACAGCTTCGTCAGCGCCAAAAATATTCCAGCTATCCGAGGTATGCTTCTTACTACGGTAGTCGGTGTCGTCGAAGAGCACGGGATTCTTTCTAAGTTTCAGTGTTTATCAATATGTCTACACCTTGTGTAACATCAAGGCGAGTGAGGTCTTCATATATTTGGCGCCTTCTAATTGGGAAAGCATTGCCATTTTCTACCATGATGACCTCGGGCCTCAGGGAGAGATTGTAGTTTGATTCCATTGCCAATTGATATGCTCCTGCAGCTGGAATAGCAATTAATTCGTTCGTGCTTAACCGTGGGAGTGATACATCCTCAGCGAGAATGTCACCAGATTCGCAAAACTTTCCGGCGATTGTGACTGTCTCTTCGGGATCAGCATGCATTCTTTCTGCAGGTACAACTTCATATTTTGATCCATAGATTGCTGGTCGGATGTTGTCAGACATTCCGCCATCGACTGCAACGTACGTTCTTACACCTGGGATTTCTTTTCTTGAGCCAACTGAGTAAACAGCGACGCCAGCCCTGGCTGAGATAGATCTACCGGGCTCAATAATTAGTTTAGGTGGGGGAAAAGCAAGCTGGTCAGCTTCAGACGCCAGTGTTTCGCATATAGCCTTGGCGTACACCTCTGCATCGGGCGGATCATCGTCATCCGTGTAGGCGACCGCAAATCCACCACCTGGAGAGAAATCGGAAACAAGTATGCCTTTATCAGCGAGCTGTTTGATAAGTTGAGAGCCGACTTTGATTCCCTCGACATACGGCTCTGTACCAAAAATCGGGCTACCGAGGTGCATATGGATACCGCGGAAGTCCATGTGTGGGGATGCAGATATTTCCTCACAAGCCTCGAGAGCTTCCCCGTTAGCTACAGAAACCCCAAATTTTGAATCGAGAAGGCCAGTTGTTGTCGCTGAGTGAGTATGTGCGTCCACTCCTGGTGAGACTCGTAAAAGGATTTTTGGTTTGCTGCCTAGCTCAGAGGCTATAGACTCAATCAGCCTTATTTCATCATGTGCGTTTACCACTATTTGACCTATTCCAGCATCGAGACCTTCTTTTATTTCTTGTGCCCCTTTGTTATTACCGTGAAACGCCGACCTAGATAGACTCACCCCGGCCTGTCGTAAGACTGAAATTTCGCCACCTGATACTACGTCGAAGGAAAGTCCCAAACTTGAAAGAAATCTTGCAAGGGGTATGTTGATCCATGCCTTAGATGCGTAGTGAATTTCGACGCCGTATGGCCACTGCGATGTGAATGCATCAATGTAACTAGTCGCCTGATGCCTCAAGGTTTCTATGTCGAACACATACAGTGGAGTGCCATATTCATTGGCGAGCTTTCGAATATCACACCCACCGATTTGCAGGACACCCTCTTCCGACGTTTGGCTGCTAAGTGGCAAAACCTTTGCCTTCGGCGGTTCATGGGTCATAAGGTGTTCCTTTACTTTATATTTTGCGTCTACTTTCTAAATTAATCTGGATTCAGACTAATATCCATGTCCTGATGTTGTATTCCAGCATCTAGATAGAGAGGACCTCTTTCCTTATAGCCTAATTCCCAGTAGAACGGCATGGCTTGAATCTGTGCGGACAACGTAATTTGTTTGTGTCCGAGTTCTCTAGCAATATCGTGGCATTTGTTTATCAGCAGACTGCCTACTCCGAGTCTGCGCCCACTTTCTTTCACAGCCACACGACCGACATGGAGTGTTTCAGCGTCGACGGTTCTTATATCTGTGGTGCTAGGCAGGAATAGGCGGGCAGTTCCGAATACTTCTTCTCCTGCATAGGCGATGAGGTGAATTACTCGGTTGGATGAAATGGCGTCCAATGAGTCAAGATCGTCAATCTCTTCCTCTTCGGGCACCTTTTGTTCCTCGATAAATACAGTCTGTCTGAGCTCTAGAATCTTTTCAAGCTCTTCGCTATGTTCGACCATTTTTACACTGAATGTGTTCATACTATCCACCTAATGCTTTATGAGTGTTTGCATCACACTAGATGAGAGGCCAAGGGAAGGCTCTAAATTCTGAAGGCATCGCAGGCAGCGTCCTTTCTGTGATGAGTGTTTGAATCCGATCTAGCAAAGACTCTAGCTCGCTTGAGCTAATTAAGGAATAAAGTTCGCAGTTCATGTCGATTGGTGACGATAGAAATTCAAGTGTGCGCTGCAGGTCAACAATTAGCTTTGAATCGAACTCAATACCCGCAAAATTCCATATCACAGTGCGCAATTTGTTATCACGATGAAAGCAAAGGCCGTTATCAATTCCCCATATACGTTGCTTTTCGTCTATCAAGACATGGCCAGCCTTCCGATCCGCGTTGTTAGAGATGTAGTCGAATACAGCAAGTTTCATGAGGGACATCTCTATCGAACTAAGTTCTGAGTATTTGACTGCTCTATCTGGATTCTCTGGCAAGTTTATGTCTTGTTCCATTGTAAAAAAGTGCGTTGACGGATCGTGGCCAATAAACAACTGCAGGGATCCGTTTCCGTGTGGCCCATCCTGCCTTATCACGGTTGGAGGAATGAGGTTCCAGCCGAGGAGCTTTGACAGCTCATACGCTGCAACTTCTCTGAGATGGAGCCCAGATTCGAAATCCCATAAATATTGTTCTCCTGCGACTGGCTTATAGACTGCAAATCCTTTGTTGCCTGACTGATCCACCATGGAAGCCAAGAAGACGTAATTTGAGGCTCCAGTGAATTGCCTTAATGTATCAAAGGTAGATTCAGCTAGTAACTCCTCCACTGTAGGATCCGTCGGACTCCAAGAGTTTGTGATGTCAACGATGGAAGTCATAATCAAACCTTAGATCAATCGCTGTTTTTTGACGAACCAGGGAATGTCAATTCAAAGTCAGCTACGACATTTATAGTGATTTCGATCGGTGTATTCTTTTCGTTTGGCGACCATATTGATATGACGCCCGTGGCATAAGATGCTGGTAACAGGGTTGGATTAACTTCGATCCGCAGTGATGTGGTGTCGCAAGAAGCTGCTGTACAAGTTAGATTGCTCCCCGGTGCGATCCCAGCGGGAGGGTTCACCACCAAAAACCCTACACTAGATTTGGCACGCCATGTGGACAGGCCGCTACCAGAATTTCGAATAGGAACATCTACCCAAGTCACCGCTGCAGGGCTGTTCATCCTAATGGTATGGCTTCGTGGGGGCACTGACAGAATAGGCCGTCCGATCAGCTTCGCTTCCTCCTGCAAGAAGTTTGCTGGAGTGACCTCAGTATGCCAAGGAGCGGGTGTTTTGATATCCATATTTGCGTATGGTGGATAAAAGTTGCCAGGCGACAGTGCGCGGTTCACCTCAGTGCTAAAAAGGTCGGGCAGAGTTATGGGTATAGCTGGCCATAGGGGGTTACCGTTAATAGTAGGAGGTTTTTTTATGCAGCCCCATACGAGTTCTTGGTATGGAAACTCGTTATGGCTTTGTGTTCCCGAACAAGAATATTGGGAACGAGGCCAAGCAAAGGAGGGATCTAGAGGGTGATTACTGCTGTATGACCCATATCCAGTGAATCCGTTATACGCCCACGTCGCGTAATACCAGTTCTCGAGGATCTCGGTTTGACTATCAGTGTCAGTACCCACAATCGGTGAAATTTGCGGGGCGTTGTTCCATTTCGCGCCTAGAATCTTCACACCCTTCGCTATGTTGTAAGTGAAATGAGTCGAGATCAATGCTTGGGCATCCGACGGCTGGGAGTTTTCTCCAAGTGGATTAGTCATTCCTGTGGTTACCTGCATGACTCCATGGCCACAGTCAAATGAAATTACAGAATCACCGAGACCGTTCCATGCGGTGGACTTGGTTGCCATAGTCATTTTCGTCTCTACCCAGGCAATTGACTTTATAAGGGTGGGCGGAACATACCCACCACTGACGTATCTGTTGTAGCGGGTTCCTTGTTCGAGCCGATCCAGCGCAAATCGTGCATCCTGGGGAAAAAGTAAGTTATTCGCTGCGGCATCGATAGCATGAATATACAGCAGTCTATTTTCTCCTCCTTCGTAGGCGGCAGGTCGGTAAGCGCCGAATGCACACGCATACGTTTTGGTTGTCAGGGCTGATGCTCCGAATAACACCAAGTACAGGCCAACGACGGAAAATACTAGAATTGATTTGGTCCGGTGCGAGGAATTATTCATTTGACCACCACCCAAATATTCGTGTTTCTGGACTCTCATCAACCTTGTATCTCATGCCCGTTTCGCGATTGATTACGTAAATCATGCCATATCCGGGGTTCGCACTGGACAATCCATCGAAGCTTTTTGTCAACAAGTAGTCCTCATCATGCGACCAAACAATCGGAACGTCAAAGCCTGGCTGATCTGGTGGTATAGGTATAAAGTCAAGCAAATCTCCGTTAGAAAGCATTATGCTACTTTTTTGGCGCCCGATAATATTCGTACCGATGGTTACTGTTTGTTCAATCGGTGACCATATGGGCGAGTACTGCTCGGTCTGATTCTCTCCTAGTAGAGCGCGAGGTCGTTGATCTCTGCAGTTTATTTCAGCAAGATATGTTTGGAAAAATAAACGTTCAGACTGTATTACGGTTTGCAGATATATCATCTTTTGGCCGTCTGGACTGATCGAAAAATCTCTGACAAATGTATCTGATAGTTTGAAGCAAATTTCTGGTTCGGTTTCGGATTCAGAACGCTTTGATACAAAAACACCATTAGAAAAGATTTCGACATAATACTGACTTCCCAAATTACCCTCTCCTAAAGGGAATAAACCCTGAGAGTAATCTCGTTGGACTGCATATACGGTCCTGGTTTGGGTAGATAGTTCTAGTTCAACCAATTCCTGAACTTGTTGTCTAACCCTGCGGTACATTAAGTGTGTGCCATCCCGAGTCCAGATGGGCTTCACTCCTATATCGGGATCGCTAGCGAGTAGATTTCGTTTTCCGGTTTTCAGATCGAGTAACCATAGTTCACCTGTTGGCAGGGTATCCATGTTTCCGGGCGGTTTTACGAGGAAAGCGATAGAGTTATTGACTATCCCCCTTGCCGGCACTATTGAAAAGTTGGGCGAATGTTCGATGACTGTTAAAAGTTGAGTTTCGTCCCAGTCAGATTTGGGAGTGAAATAAATTTCATCATAGTTTGGATTGAATCGAGAATAGAGAAATCCGGATCCTGGACTGGCTGGAGATACCCATTGATACTCAGGATTCCATGAGAAAAGGGCGAGGACAAGAAACGCTATTCCTATGGAAATGGTGACTAGGCCACCTATGGCTAATAGCGCCCGCTGCGAGGAATATATTCGAAAGGTTTTCATGTTCAGATATATTTTAGTCTGTAGATAAATGCTGGCGTTGCATAGAAACATGCCGCGTTATCCTGTATCTGCGACTTTTTACATTGGGTGAAAAATTATGCTAATCAATTATTATTTGAATCTTTTAGCGATCTCACCGCTCGCGTTCGTCGTATTTGTAGGAGCATTCTTCTGCTCACTATTGACTGCTCTGATTTTGCACGAAGTGGCTCACGGATTGGTTGCGGCCCGACTGGGTGACAACACAGCTCGAGTAATGGGACGCTTGACGCTCGATCCACGGTCTCACTGGGACCCAATAGGTACAACAATGATGTTCATAGTGGGTTTTGGCTGGGCTAAGCCTGTCCCAGTTAATCCATATAATCTGCGGCGTCGGGTGACTGACATGGCTTTAGTTGCTTTTGCAGGACCAGCCACCAATTTTCTGATAGCGCTTGTTGCAGGTATTCCAATAAGGTTAGGTGTTGTTGATCTCCGGACACCATTTGATAATGTGCTGTATGTTCCTACTGGACTGGGAGGGTTAATAGGCTTGTTTCTAGGGACAGTCATGCTTCTGAACGTGCTGATAGGTGTGTTCAATCTTTTGCCGATACCGCCGTTAGACGGTTCGAAGATTCTCCCGGTGTTTCTACCTCGGGAAATCCGAGGGGCTTATGAGCGACTCTCGAACTATGGGTTTCTATTGCTGATACTCCTTATTTTTCTGCCCTACTTTGGTTTACCTGGTTTAGGTTCGATTATCAGTCCGATATTATCTTTTCTCATTCCAGTATTCGCCGGTAGCTGATGATTTATTGGGTTGATAGAGGTAGGCTTACGATTAAGGGAGTTGACAATGACAAATGTGGCTATTTTAGGTACTGGACTTATAGGCTCTTCAGTAGGACTTAACCTAAGGAAGATTTATGAGAAACGCCCTAAAGATTTAGTTATTTCTGGCTACGACAAGTATGGGGATGTGGTAAGCAGAGCAAAGTCGGTCGGCGCTGTCGATCGCATAACTTCGTCACCTATCGACGCTGTTTCAGATGCGGATATGGTGATTTTGGCGGCCCCGGTGTTGGCGATTGAGCAACTAGTGCAGGAAATCGCTAACGCACTCCCAGCGAAGGCAATTATTACGGATACGGCTTCGACGAAGACGGAAATTCATCGATGGGTAGATAAATACTTACCCGAGCATACTGGTTTTGTAGGGGGGCATCCGATGGCGGGGAAAACAGAGACAGGCCCAGATGCTGCAGGTATTGATCTATTTCAGGGGGCTCGTTGGGTGCTGACTCCTCGGGTGAACAGCAGCGAACCGGCCGTTACTACCGTACAGAATTTAGCGAAGCAGTGTGGTGCCGAGGTGATGGTGATGGATCCCGAGGAGCATGATTCTTATGTGGCTGCAATTTCGCATTTACCTTTAATGGCTGCCACAGCACTGTATTCGGTGGTAAGGGCGTCTCAGGCTTGGCCGGAGCTTTCACTTTTGGCGGCTAATGGATTCAAAGATACCACACGGTTGGCTGCGTCGGACCGCGATATGGCATATGACATTGCTGTCACTAATTCTTCGAATATCGTTCATTGGATCGATCGATATATTGCTGGACTAGTCGAGCTGCGTGGGCAAATTGAAGGTACAGAGAAATCGAATGAAAATCTATACAGACTGATTGCGGCTACTCAGTGGGAATATGATCTGTTTAGAAACGGGAAGGTTGGCCGTGAGGAGAAGGGTTTATCGGATACGAAGGACCTCGAGCCTGGAATGATGGACTTTATTGCTGGCGGATGGGTAAAAGAAAAGCTTGGTCAGATGGATAAAGATGCTGAGAAGAGACGTGAGCAGACTGATCTAGAGAGACTACAACGACGAGATGTCTAACCTGGATTCCGAATCCGATAGTTTGAATATAAGGGAGGTTGCTCCGACCGCCCAACTCATCGGGAGCATAGATATACCTGGTGACAAATCAATCAGCCATAGGGCTTTGATGTTCAATAGTTTTGCCGAAGGGGTCGCACAAATTGATGGTCTTCTTGAATCCGATGACGTCCATTCCACGATGGACTGTTTGAGAGCATTGGATGCGCAAATATCGGCAAGTGGACGCGACTCATTTACCGTGAACGGCAGAGGTACCAAAGGCCTGGGCCAATCCGAGTCGACGTTAGACTGCGGGAATTCGGGGACTACAGCAAGGTTACTAACTGGTATTGTGTCCGGTCTTGGAATCCCATCGGTGATTAGCGGTGATGAGTCTCTTAGTACCCGACCGATGGGCCGGATAATCCAGCCATTGAATCAAATGGGTGTAAGGATTTCCGGGCGCTCCAGCGACACTTTGTTGCCATTAGAGATTTCGGGAAGCCCGACCATTCAGAATGGACTCGTTATTGAGACCGGCGTTGCGTCGGCTCAAGTGAAAAGCGCAATTCTTCTCTGCGCAGTGGTTGCAGGGGTATCTGTTACTGTGATCGAGCCAAAGCCCTCCAGAGACCATTCCGAGCGCCTATTGTCTGCGATGGGAGCTAGCTTGGAGTACTTTGAGGACGACCGCGGCCACGGCGTTCGATTACTAAAAAGAATCGGGGAACTTAGGGCGGTCGACGTCACGGTCCCCGGTGATATCTCCACAGCGGCCCCTTGGATTACCGCAGGTGTATTACATGATGCGGCAGAAATAACTCTGAATGGGGTGGGGGTTAACCCGTCACGGACGGGAATAATTGACATTTTGAAGCTCATGGGTGGAAATATTGAATTGAAATCTGAGCGCGCAGTTGGGGGTGAACCGGTCGCTGATTTGGTCGCAAGATCTGGCAAGCTCCATGGCGCCGTCATCGGGGGGGATTTAATTCCCAGAGCTATTGATGAGATCCCGCTCCTTGCATTAGCAGCAACGCAGGCAGAGGGAGAAACAGTCATCCATGATGCTAGTGAACTTAGAGCGAAGGAAAGTGACCGAATAGATTGCACGGTGGAGATTCTCGCCGCGTTCGGTGCTGATATAGAGGGTACAGCTGATGGCTTCGTCATTCGCGGACCGACGAAATTACGGGCGGCCACAGTTGATTCGTACGGTGACCATCGGTTGGCAATGCTTGGAGCGGTGGCTGGGCTACTGGCCAGTGGTGTCTCACGAATAAATGGGGCATCAGCAGTCACTATTTCTTATCCCGAATTTTGGGACCGATTAGCAAGTCTAAGCACAACGGCTTGAAATTTGGAGCGAACAAGTATGCCTAAAGTACTTGTCCTTACTGGTCCATCTGGAGTTGGGAAGGATGCAGTGATTGATGCTCTTCTTTCGATGGACTATCCGGTCGTGCGACCACCCACTATGACTACTCGGCAGGCTCGTGTTGGTGAAGTAGAAGGTCTGCATCATTTTTTTGTAACTGATGCAGACTTCAATAGGGCTATCGAAAACTCTGATCTACTAGAGTACGCGTATGTTTATGGAAACTACTACGGGGTGCCAAAGCAAGCGGTTACGGAAGCGCTTGCGACTGGGTATCATGTGGTGCTTAGGGTAGATGTCCAGGGGGCCGAAAGCTTATTGGTTAGTCTACCAGATGCAATTTTCGCTTGTCTGGAGCCAGATTCACTGGATAACCTCCGACAACGCCTAGCAGGACGGGGAACTGAAAGCGCAGAAGCTCTGGAATCGCGCGCAGCATTTGCGGAGGATGAAATGGCTAGAGCTCGTAAATTCTGCCGAGTGTTTGTCAATCGAGATGGTGAACTAGAGACGCTTGCCCGCGAAATTATGTTACTGTTGGAAGAGTAACTACGTTCAATTGAATTGACGTTCAAAATGTCTCAAGATAGCATTGTCGACTAAGTTAACCGAGAAGAGAGGTGTAGGGATGACCAGAGGTAAATTTTCTTCGTTATTGTCGTCCCGTCGTTGGCTTGCCTCTTAGTTTTCCTCGCGGCTTCTCCACCAACTATTGTCCAGTTCTATTTTGGGCACTTCTCCTAAGCACTGAGACTGGAGGTGGAAAATGAATCACAATGATCTGCGGCCAAATTATCAGCCTACGCTAGATAAAGTTCGTTCAATCACTGGGCCATACACCGTTGTCCCCATTTATCGAGAGGTCCGGGCTGATCTAGAGACCCCCGTCTCAGCCTATCTCAAGGTGGCACAGGATGATGAGTATTCCTTCCTGCTCGAATCGGTGGAGGGGGGCGAGCGACAGGGAAGATATTCGTTTATCGGTTCGGACCCCTATAAGACACATATAGGCCATCAGGGGGAGCAGGATCCGTTATTGGGTATAGAGGAGGAGCTTGACTCGTGGAGAGCATTTCCAGTGGAGGGGCTGCCGAAATTTCATGGAGGAGCAGTCGGTTATCTTGCTTATGAATGCGTTAGTCATTTCGAGCCTAGGGTCCGATCGAACAAAGCTCCGGTGATCGACATGCCTGACAGTCACGTGATGTTCATCAACAACCTATTGGTATTTGACCATGTGACAAACACAATAAAAGTAGTTGCGCATGTTCGCCTTGATGGTGATGTAGAGGCCAACTACCAAGAAGCTAGTCATGCGATAGACCTCCTGATTGACAAATTGAGTCAACCACTTGGAAATCTACCATATCAGTCTGATTCTTCAATAGTTGGCCAACCCGTAACCCAGAATTGGTCTCAACAGTCTTATAAGGAAGCTGTGCAGAAAATAAAGCGTTACATAGTCGAGGGGGATGTGATTCAAGCGGTACTATCGCTGAGGCTTTCACGTGAAACGGGGGTCCATCCTTTTGAAGTCTATAGAAGTCTACGGGGAATAAACCCCTCACCATATCTGTTCTATCTGCGCTTCAAAGATACTTTTTTGGTTGGCTCCTCCCCTGAATTATTGGTGAATATAGAAGAAGGAATGATAGAGGTTCATCCTATCGCCGGCACTCGGCCACGCGGTAAAGATCGACTTGAAGACGAGACTCTTGCTAGGGAGCTTGCGGCCGACGAAAAGGAATTGGCGGAGCACGTGATGCTATTGGATCTTGGCAGGAATGATGTAGGCCGAGTAGCAGCTCCCGGTACGGTAAATGTGACTCAAAAATTTGACATAGAATATTATTCCCACGTCATGCACTTGGTGTCACATGTAACCGGCAAATTGGCCGAGAATACTAGTCCCTACGATGCACTTAGGTCGGCATTCCCAGCTGGTACTGTTTCCGGCGCACCGAAAATTCGAGCGATGGAGATTATTGAGGAATTGGAGCCTGATAGACGCGGGGCATATTCGGGTGCAGTTGGTTTTTTTGACATGTCAGGCAATATTGAGACCTGTATCTCGATAAGAACCCTGATTATGAAGGATGGACTCGCTCACGTGCAGGCGGGCGCAGGAATTGTGTATGACAGTGATCCACAGAAGGAATATGAAGAGTGCTGGCACAAGGCCGGAGCATTGTTGACAGCGCTTAACGATGCTGAAGGCCGACAAATACAATCGAACCCTGGGTCCTTGGGTTACTGATAATGTCGGAAACAAGTATTGCGTCTCTAGCGTTGATAGTTCGGAGTGATGGAAAGATTCTACTCGTGGAGCATAAAATGGGACCATTTGATGGCGAATGGACTATTCCCGTTCTTCAAGTACCGGCGCATTTAACAGCTGAAGAAACTCTAGAAGCAATTTTCAGCGAGACTTTGTCGGTTGACGTGACGCAATATGAATTTTTCGATACGTTGTATTTGAATGACAAATCAGGCGATAGATTTGTGGGTAATATCTTCACCTGCAGTGACTGGAGCGGCGAAATTCAGTTCGATAAAGCTCGATATTCTGATGCAGGTTGGGTTACACCTGGGAATGAACCGAGAGAGATCCAGGTTAATGAATCCATAAGAGTATGGATCAATGGCGCAATAATGGACTCTTGTCAAGACATAGGTACTAGGGCACATAGTGTCGATTCGATGATTCGAGAAATGGCTACTAGTAGAAGGGCCTTGCTCGAAGCGTTTAACGACCTGCCTGTATATGCTCGCTACGATTCAGAATCAGCAGAAAATTTGTCACCAGTGCAAAGATTAATCTGTCTAGCCGATCAGGAATACTATTTATTTAGTCAGTTCATAAAACTTCTCTCAGGTTCGGAAACGATTTGGAGGCCATTCAATGAAAATCAATGGCGGGATATGAGGGACTTTAGTAAAGTTGTCGGGACGAGAGAAAACGACCTCTTAGTGCTGAATACGCTCGTGGATATCAGAAACAAACTCGAGACCTTGTTATCCGATCATGAAGAAACTATTTCGACCGTGTGGGCTGTGGATACCACTGGAATTCCGATAAACTTAATTGATCTATTGGGTGAGTTCATTCTGGGCGAGAAGAAAATAGCAACAAGTTTCAAGATATTTGGTTCGCAGAGTGAGCTGACAGAGCATACTCCGTCTGCGCATAACAGGAAAAGCTAGGAGGGTTTGATAAGTGTTATTGCTTCTAGATAATTATGATTCGTTCACCTTCAATCTCTTTCAGTACCTAAGGGAATTAGGTGAGGATGTGCTTGTGGTTAGAAATGACCAGATCGCTGTTGAAGACTGTTTTGAAATGGATCCTGACAGAATTGTTATTTCGCCTGGTCCCTGTACTCCGAAGGAGGCCGGAGTATCGGTCGAATTAGTGAGAGCATTTGCTGGTGTCAAGCCAATACTTGGCGTTTGCCTTGGCCATCAGTCAATTGCTGAGGCATTTGGTGGGAGAGTTGAGTCAGCTGGCGAGATAATGCATGGGAAGACAAGTAGGGTGCAGCACGATGGAGCTGGTGTTTTTACTGGAATTCCGAGTGATTTTAATGCGATACGATACCATTCACTAGGAGTCGATTCGGAAAGCCTTCCGCCAGATCTACTGATTAGCGCCACCTCAGAATCAGGGGTCGTTATGGGATTACGTCATTCAGAATATGCTATCGAAGGGGTTCAATTTCATCCTGAGTCAATTGTGACCGAGTATGGTTACGAGTTGCTGCAAAACTTTCTTCATTTTCAATCAGCAACTTGGGTGTAAACAAACGAGGGTTAAATAGGATGGCGATCAAAGAAGCCTTAATAAAGATAGTTGATGAGGGCCATAACTTGTCTCGGGAAGAGGCGTCAGAGGTCATGCGAGAAATTATGCGTGCGGGTATGGACCAAACTGACGGGACCAAGGCGACGGAGGCTCAGTTTGGTGCCCTTATGTCTGCGTTAAGGATGAAAGGTGAGTCGGTAGAAGAAATAGTAGGTATGGCTGTCGCGATGCGAGAGTTTAGTAAGAAGCTCGATATTGAGGCGCGTCCGTTACTCGATACTGCGGGCACGGGGGGATCTGGAAAGAAGCGATTTAATGCTTCCACTGCCGCGGCGTTTGTTGCAGCGGCTGGTGGTGCGAAAGTGGCCAAGCACGGTAACAGAGCTATGAGTTCTCGGTCAGGTGCCGCTGATTTTCTCGAGGCCCTCGGTGCTGAAGTCTCTATTGATTCGAAGGCCGTCCGCCGTTGTTTTGATGATACCGGCATGGGATTTTTGTTTGCTCCAATGTTTCATCCAGCCATGAAATTCGCGGGTCCGTTGAGGCCGACCTTAGGTGTCAGAACGGTTTTCAATATATTGGGTCCACTGACAAATCCCGCCGGAGCTAACTGCCATATATTAGGGGCCGCAAACTTGGAAATTGGCGAGAAGCTTGCGAGTGCATTAACACAATTGGAGATGCGGCACGCGATGGTTGTAGTCGGGCACGATGGTGTTGATGATATTTCGGTGGTAGACGATTCGACTCTATTTGAGATTAGAGAGGGTTCGGTGGACCGTCAGATAGTGAGTCCAGAGTCGATTGGCTTGAAGCGACATGCGGAAAGTGAAATAGTCGGTGGTACTGCCGAAGATAATGCTCAGATCTGGAGATCCGTGCTAGCGGGTGATGGCCCTGCGGCAGTTCGAGATTTGGTTGCGGCCCAGGCCGGTGCAGGGTTGTACGTGACAGGTCTTGCCGGATCAATTAGGTCGGGTTGTGAGCGTGCGACGGACTTAATCGAGAGTGGTGAGGTGTCCGCAAAGGTTGCTGCTTTTGTGGAATCCACTAGGAAATGAGCTTAGTTAATGTCCTCTGACGAATTTCATGTACTTGAGACTGGAACAATTCTGGACGAGATAGTGCGCTCCAGGAAGCAAATCCTGGAAGTAGAGAAGGTCGAGCTGCCGCTGTCCGCAATTGTTGGTTCTATTGAGGGTGACGAACGTAAGCAAGGGATTAGAGTTGATTTTGCTGAGCGACTTCGAGTAGGAACAGACCGCACGGCGGGAGAGGCAAAACTTCGTGTGATTGGAGAAATCAAACGAGCCTCTCCTAGCAAGGGTGTGTTCAATGACAAACTGAACGCGGTGGCTCAGGCTGAGAAGTATGCAGCGGCAGGATGTGCGGCTGTCAGTGTGCTCACTGAACAAAGCTTTTTCAAAGGATCCGCAGGTGATTTGTCAGACATCTATGAACATATGGGACACGATGCTGGTCGTCCGGCTCTCCTTAGAAAAGACTTTTTATTCGATCCATATCAAATATTCGAGTCGCGCTATTTGGGCGCTGACGCAATTTTGCTGATTGTTTCTATTTTGCAAGTGGACTTGCTTAGTCATCTGATTGAAGTTACTCGAGAATTAGATATGGAAGCTTTAGTAGAAGTTCATACTGAGGAAGAACTTAAAATTGCTGAATCTGTAGGAGCGCGGGTCATGGGAATTAACAATAGAGATCTCAGTACTTTCTCTGAAGATTTGCGTACCTTCGAAAGGCTCTCGAAGTTATGTTCACCTCAAGCCGTTCTGGTAGCTGAAAGTGCCATTAAATCCAGATCAGATGCGGAACGTATGCATAGATCGGGTGCGACAGCGCTACTTGTGGGTGAGTCTCTAGTTCGGTCGGAAAATGTGGACGACTTTGCTGGAAGTCTAATGTTGCTGGAGGAGTGATGTATGGTTCGTGAATCTGCCCCACCTCTAGTTAAAATATGCGGGAATCAGAGCCCTGCTGATGTTATTGCAGCTGCTCGCAGTGGAGCGGATTTTGTCGGAATAATTTTTGCGGATTCCCCTAGAAAAGTGACAGTCCAGACGGCTAGGGCGATGGTTAGGGAACTTGGATCCCCTCTGAATCGCCATGAACTTGTTCTTCCACCACCGATGATGCGTGGTGATATTCCTACTGATGAGTTGGCGGATTGGTGCCGTCAGGGTACCGAAAGACTTATGAGTTACTTAAGCCAGAAACGACCATTGGTCGTAGGGGTATTTGCAAATCAACACCCTGACGAAGTCAATGCTATAACTGAAGAGACTGGGGTCGATTTAGTGCAGTTATCTGGAACAGAGTCGTGGGATGACTCACTGCTGATAAACCGACAAATCATAAAAGCTATTCACGTGGCTGCGCATGCCGACGGACATGAGTTACTTTCGAATATTCCTTCACAGAGGTCATTGTTGATCATGCTCGATTCCAAGGATGAGAAACGTTTCGGCGGTACTGGAAAAAAGATCCCGTTTGAGACTTCCCGCCAGATCTCTATGAAAATACCGATCATGCTGGCTGGGGGATTAACGCCTGACAATGTCTCTGAGGTGGTAAAGGAAGTGAATCCATGGGCAGTTGACGTATCTAGTGGCACTGAAACTGACGGAAATAAAGACTACATGAAGGTCGCATCATTCATTGCGGCGGCAAAGTCATTGTGGTGAGTTAAGGAGTATTGTTTGTGACAACTGTTAATAGCAATAGCAAGCCAGGATATTTTGGTGAATTTGGTGGCCAGTTCGTGCCGGAAACTTTGATGCCGGCCTTGATTCAGCTCGAGCAGGCATATTATGAAGCAATGAAGGATGAAGAATTCCAAGCGGCACTGGACAAGCTGCTCGTTGACTACGTTGGTCGGCCTACGCCGCTAACTTTGGCGGAAAGGTTATCTGACAAACTAGGTATTTCAATTTATTTGAAGAGGGAGGATTTGTGTCATACCGGGGCCCACAAGATTAACGCCGTTCTTGCGCAGGCCCTGCTTGCGAAACGCATGGGTAAGAGAAGGATCATTGCAGAAACTGGTGCTGGTCAGCATGGAGTTGCCACCGCTACAGCGTGCGCTTTGTTGGATCTTGACTGTGTCATATATATGGGTCAAGTAGATATGGATCGGCAAGCGTTGAATGTGTTTAAAATGAAGGTACTTGGAGCAGATGTTGTGGGAGTCGACACAGGTTCTCGAACACTTAAAGACGCAACCAGTGAGGCAATAAGGGACTGGGTTACGACCGTCAGAGATACTTACTACATTATCGGATCCGCCATCGGCCCTCACCCTTATCCAACAATAGTGAGAGATCTACAAGATGTCATTGGCCGTGAAGCTCGTGCTCAAATCATTGAAATCACAGGGGATTTGCCAGGAGTCGTTATGGCTTGTGTGGGAGGTGGCTCGAATGCGATTGGAATGTTCAACGCGTTCAAAGATGATCAGGTGCGACTAATAGGTGTTGAGGCCGCGGGCCATGGATTGGATAGCGAGCATGCAGCAACTCTATCTAAGGGGCGACCAGGTGTTTTACATGGGACCCATACGTATTTGCTTCAGGATAAGGATGGTCAGGTAGCACCCGTACATTCAGTTTCTGCCGGTCTCGATTATCCAGGTGTTGGACCAGAGCATGCCTGGCTCAAAGTCTCTGAGCGAGCTGAATACTATTCTGCTACTGATCAGGAAGCATTGTGTGCTTTTCAGCAACTATCGGAGTTGGAGGGGATTATTCCCGCTCTTGAACCGTCGCATGCTCTGGCAGCTCTCGATAGGCTGACCACAACGGGTGAAATCTCGGCGTCGGAGACTGTGATCGTCAATCTAAGTGGCAGAGGAGATAAGGATATGGAGACGGTTGCACGAGAGCTTAAGGTTTAAGCTCATTCCCTTGACTCTGGGCTAACTTTCCGATGCGGAATGAACTAAGGTATACGGATTCGCTATGGGCGCTTTCGGGGGCAATCGGCGCTTTGATAGCGGTAGGTGGCATCGCCTTACTTCTGATGGATCGAGTCGGTCTCGTAGAAGAACTGCAAGAATCTCTGCTTTGGGTGGTGTTGCTGACGTGGCAGTTAATGACCGTAGTTGTTGTTTTCTTAGTTGTTCAACGTAGAGGTAACTTTTCATTACTGTTACGACTCAATAAATTTCCAGATCTGAACCTGATATTTTTGACTCTGGGAGCAGCTTATATCGCACTGTTTACTTATGGAGCTGTGATTCTTTTCATAGAGGTAATATTCGGTATCGATCTGTCGTTTCTAAAGGAAACAAACTCTATACCGAGTGCAGGATCTGATGGTCGGCCTCTGTTCGCCTGGGTTTTAATAGGCTTAGCAGCGATTATTGGTGCTCCTATATCCGAGGAACTTCTTTATAGAGGTGTCATCTTTCAATCACTCAGCTCGAAAGTGAAACCCTGGTGGGGAGCAGTTATAAGTGCAGGACTTTTCAGTCTGGCTCATCTGAGTATTGGAGCTTTAATCCCAATTTTCTGTATTGGATTGATATTTTCTAGGGCGGTGCACAAATATGAGAATTTGTGGGTACCAATTGGAGCACATATAGGATTTAACAGTGTTGGCTACCTTGTAACGTTATTCTTCGAGCTCTGACGTTGGATCACCCACCAATATATGACATCTCGATCTTTTCATCGTTCGTGAATTTGGTAGGATCTGAGGATCTCAATTCTGAATATCTATCGTCGCGTTTTTCCCACAAGGCCGAGATGTGTTCTGATATTTCCTTATTGGTAGAGCCATTTCTAAGTTCATGAGCTAGGTCCAAGCTACTGCCAACCGCAAAGAGGCAAGTATAGATTTTCCCGTCAGCAGATATTCGTGCTCGGGTGCAAGAGCTACAAAAGGGCTGACTAACAGAGGATATGAAGCCTAACTCACCCTTGCCATCACTGAACTTATATCTACTAGCTACCTCTCCCTTGTAGTTCGGCGATACTGCCTCCAACGGGTACACCCCCCGGATAGTTTCGAGCAATTGGGAGCTTGCAATCATTTCAGACATTTCCCAGTTATTGGTACTACCTACATCCATGAATTCGATAAAGCGGACGATGTCACCGGATTTACGACAGTAATCAACCAGGTCAAGGATGGTGTTTTCATTCCAGCCGCGTCGAATAACCGTATTTATCTTCACGGGCTGAAATCCGGCTTGTCTTGCAGATTCGAGGCCATCTAGAACCCTATCAAGAGAGATAGACACGTCGCTCATTTTGCTGAAGGTAGTATCGTCAACTGCATCTAGCGACACTGTAAGTCTACCGAGTCCTGCACGGCGTAGATCCTGAGCTAGTGCGGTAAGCAGGGAACCATTTGTGGTCATAGCAATATCAATCCCGCCAATTGAATTAATCCCTTGGATAATTTCGAGAAGGTCCATTCTCAGAGTAGGCTCTCCGCCGGTAATTCGAATCTTACTTATCCCAAGAGACCGGAAAATCGTTGCGCTACGTATCACCTCTTCGGATGTAAGAGTAGATTGCTTACTAAGGTATTTATAATTTGCTCCAAAGATTTCCTTCGGCATACAGTATGGACACCGAAAGTTGCACTTATCAGTTACTGATATTCGGAGATCTTTAAGGGGTCGTCCCAATGCATCGAGGCTCTCAAGTGAATCAAGAAATTCACCGGCGTTTGTATTCATAGCCTTGAGTGTACATATGTTTGGACCGTAGTGCACGGGGGTGCATCACGGATAGGACTATTGGGAAAGTCAGGTCGATGATATTTGATGTTTGATCATTCGTGTTGTCCAGATTAAGAAGTTCCATGATTGAGTAGTTGTTTTGGAACCATACTATGGATCCCACTACGAGTATTATGAGTGCCGCCAGAGATATTATTTCGACACGTAGTTCCTGCACGTTTCGAGACCGTTTTTTCATGAGACCCATACTGGGGCTTAGATGACTTGGCCTGTTTAGGACATTGGAAATATTATTCGCATGTGTGTCGGGATTGGTTAGGCCCACGGCAGCTGCATAGTTAAACGTAGCACCGCGCGAGTAGACTCGTGCAGGCAGACGATCCCACTGGCCCTGCTCAATAGATTCAATAATTTGTGCATTCACAAAAGTGAGCGACTCGATGTCACTTATCGTCATTTTCAACTCTACTCGGGCAGCCTTCAAGGCCACCGCTGTCTCTTGCGCAAGGGTCAAAAAATGATCTCTGGCAATCAACCGTTTTCTATGGTCTTCCCCGGAATTCCATGGCCACCAGAAATTGGACTTTGAGGTCCGCAGGAATGGGTTTGATCCACCCTCATGTTCTGTACTCCCGTTAGGGGTGCTTGGCTCGTTTAGTGTGTTGTTTTCTGTCATAAGAATGGCAATTGCTCATCAGGAAATATTTTGTATCTGCTACATGGTAAGTCAATTGTTGACATGCAATGTAAATTATGAACTCTATTGGAGAAATATAATGATGGTACGGCCACGCAATTTACTTACAGAGCAGCAATATTGAGTAGTTATTGCGTATGTTTGAAACTAGACTTAACTCATATTGATTATCTTAGGGGAAATGAAATTGACTTACTCTGGACTTAATGTGGCTGTAATTGGGGCGACGGGTGCTGTAGGAGCAGCTTTTCTCTCAATCGCCGAGGAGAGAAAATTCCCGATTGATACTTTGAAGTTGCTTGCATCGGCACGGTCAGAAGGTCGCGAGCTGAGATTTAGGGATCAGACTATTACAGTCCATGAGGTTTCTGAGAAGGAATTAGAGGGGATTGATCTGGTTTTTTGCTCAGCTTCGTCTGAGGTATCTAGAACATGGGGTCCTTGGTGCAGAGAAAATCAGGTGATGATGATCGACGACGGTAGCGCCTTTCGGATGGACGACGATGTTCCCCTGGTAGTTCCTGAAATTAACTCGGAGGATCTCGCTCACCACAACTGGATTGTATCTATTCCGAACTGTACCACTACTCCGTTGGTCATGGCTTTGGATGCGATGCGTCAGGTGAATGCTATTTCCAGAGTAACGGCAACTACTTATCAGGCCGTTTCGGGAACAGGAGCTGCGGCCATTGGGGAGTTGCAAAACCAAGATATATCTATAGCAAGTGGCGATCCTACTCCTCGTCCTGAGGTATATCCAGTTCAAATTGCTAGGAATGTTCTGCCTCATGTAGACGATTTTGAGGAAGATGGTTTTACCAAAGAAGAGCTCAAAATGAGAAACGAAACGAGAAAGATCCTCCATGATTATGAGCTACGATTTGCTTCAACATGTGTGCGAGTCCCAGTTCTGTATGGTCATTCGGAGGTGGTTCATGTCGAATTTGAGAATCAAGTGTCGATCGAGAGTCTCGGCCAAGCATTGAATGACTATCCGGGAATAATTTTTGATCCTGATTTCAGTAGCTATGTAACACCTCTGGAGGCTGAGGGGCGAGACGAAACTTTTGTATCTCGGCTTAGATCTGATCCAAGTGTTGACAACGGTGTTTTATTTTGGTGTGTGACTGATAATTTACGAAAAGGAGCAGCAACCAACGCTCTTCAAATTGCAGAGGCTTTGCTTGAAAGGCAGATTCTGAATATTAGTTAGATTATTTAGCGTGTCACATCTGTCTTGATGTGACGTAGAGTTCGTCAGTAGCCGAGAGCATGATCCGCTCTATGGCTGGCGCAAAATCGAGAGCAATCGCAGCCCCGCGCACGACTACATCCTCGGGTGATTCTGCTATATAGCATGCGACTTGGAGCATCTCTCGTAGATATACGCCTAGGCCTCGTAAGTTAGCTGAGCCACCAGTAATTAGAATGCCGCGTTCAGCAATATCTGAGGAGAGTTCCGGCTCTGTTTGTTCGAGAACACCTCTGATTAGACTGACTATCTGTAAGAGTGGTTCCCTCAATGATTTAGCTATCTCATTAGAATCAATCGTTACAATCCGTGGCTGTCCGGTGAGATGCTTTCCACGGACGCGAATTTTTTCGGGATTATCCACCGTAATTGCGGAACCAATTTGTATTTTTATTTGCTCGGCCGTTCTTTCACCTATTACTAATTCGTGCCTGGAAGAAAGATATCTTTGGATTGCCTGATCTAATTTATCTCCACCGACCCTAATAGATCCTTTTGCCACCATGCCAAACATGGATATCACGGCTGCTTCAGCTCGTCCGCCGCCAATGTCAACAACCATAGCTCCATCAGCCGATCCAATCGGAACCTCTGCCCCAATTGCTGCGGCTAGTGGTTCTGGAATAATGTGAGTAGGTTGCCTGGCGCCAGCGGCCTCGGAAGCATCCCGGACGCTGTCTCGATGTACTGGCGTGATGCCGACAGGAGCACAGATCATGGTTTCAGGCTTAACTATCGTTTTACCGACCGTCTCTCTAAGACAGTGTTGGAGCAGCGCTTGAGTGATCAGGTAATCTGCGATCGCTCCGTCCTTCATTGGCCGCACGACCAAAATAGTTTCGGGCGCTCGTCCGATCATTGACTGAGCTTCTTCCCCCACTGCGACAACAACATTGTCCTTCTTGCTTATGGCCACTACCGTGGGCTGCTCATAAATGATTTCACCGGAATAAGCGGCTACTTTTGTAGTAGACGTGCCTAGGTCGATACCGATTTTTGTTCCGAAGAGATTGTTCAACTTGATCATTTTTTGCAATGCCTCTAACAACTAGCTACACGAAGCATACCTCTTTGAACACTCTATAGAATGCACACCTAGGTACAATCAATGCAATCAATG
>DEAP01000009.1:0-6211 GCA_002348225.1 Dehalococcoidia bacterium UBA2979 | reverse complement strand
CAATCAATGCAATCAATGTAGGTAGAGAAAATATCACGATATGAGAAATAGTATTGCTCTTGCAACATTCATAGTTGCATTCGGGTTTATTCTTTCGCGTTTCCTTGGTGTGATCAGGCAAGTAGTTATAACGAGCGCGTTTGGTATGGAGAACGCGGAGCTCGCCGCATTTTTTGTGGCATTTCGTATTCCAGATCTGCTGTTCCAACTACTGGCTGGCGCTACTCTGTCATCGGCTCTGATTCCGGTTTTATCCAAGACTTGGACTACTGAGGGCAGCTATTCGGCATGGAGACTCGCCTCCAGCGTCCTTAATATTTTATTTTTTGTGACATTGGTTATGAGTATTTTGTGTTTTGTATTCACACCAGCATTGATTCCAGTAATCGCGCCTGGATTAGAAGATATGGGCGCCAAAGACATCTGTGTGCGACTCACGCGAATTATGTTGATCACCCCGATTATTTTTTGCTTATCTGGCATTACTACAGGAATACTCAACGGCAGGGAACATTTTTTGATGCCAGCGATAGCTCCGTGCTTATACAACCTAGGAATAATTGCTGCTGGTATATTCCTGGTGGATCGGTATGGTGTCGAGAGTCTAAGTTATGGGGTTATTGGGGGTGCTTCTCTCCACTTGGCCGTGCAAATTCCTGCGTTGTGTAGGAAAGGTTTCAGGTGGTCACCTAACTTAGGGTTTAACGATCCGGGTGTGCGTAAAATTTTTTCATTGGCTGGTCCACGGATGATCGGGCTGGCCGCAACTCAAATAAATACTTTAGTTATCATTCTTTTCGCTTCGCTGATTTCAGTAGAGGCGATAAACGTAATTACCATAAGCATCATGGTGATGATGTTGCCGGTGGGGATAGCGGGGATATCGCTCGGTACGGTTTTTTTCCCAGCCCTGGTTGCGCGCGTCTCGGCTGGCGAGATAGCGGAGTATCGGAGTGATTTATTCCTAGCTGTTAGAGCGACTCTCTGGATCGCGAGTCCGTTATGCCTAGGGTTGTTCCTTCTATCAGATGGTATTGTCGAACTAATATTTGAATATGGCGCGTTTGATAGTTACGCCACAAAAACTGTTGCACAAGTTGTACAGATTCTAGCCTTGGCGGGATTTTCATACTCACTAGTTGAGATATTAAGTCGAGGCTTTTATGCATTGTCCGATACAAAGACCCCCGTTTTTGTAGCTGTTCTGGCGATGTGTGTCAATTTGGTTCTGGCGAGTCTGATTATTGGAGTTTGGGGCGGAGACGTCGAGTCACTTATATGGGTAATTGTCACATCGGCTATGTTCGAATTTGTTATTTTGGCTGTCTTACTGCATCGTCGTGCAAAATTTCTGCGACCACGACACTTTGCGATGCCTGCAATGGGGATTATCTTCGGCCTGATTGCGTTGGGGATATCCGTATCTGCGGTCGAAAGCTTGCTTTCAGAAATGGTCCTAACTTTAAAAATACCCTCTCTAGTAGTAATTGGAGGGATGATCTATACCTTGGTCACCTCTATTTTTGATGCCGATCTTCGTCGTAGAATGCCATATCAAGTGTTTAGGTCAATACCAGGTGCAGGGAAGTCTGCTAGAAAGAGTTGAATTTCCTTCCGCACGATTTCCAGCTCGATTTCGTTCTGGATATTGTTTAACGCTCGGGTAATCCACTCTGCGATCGAGGACATATGGTTTTCTTTCAGGCCACGAGAAGTTATCGCAGGCGTGCCTAGACGTATTCCGCCACCCTCACGGACGGGTTTATCGTCGAATGGAATGGAGTTGAAGTTTGTCACTATACCAGCCCTCTCGAGGGCATCAGCAGCATCTCGGCCTGTGATCGATCGGTTATTCAGATCGATCAGTAATAGGTGATTATCAGTTCCACCAGTCACGAGATTAAAGTCATTTCTTTGTAAATGATCAGCCAAAGTTTTCGCGTTAGCAATTATTTGTGTCGCATACTCTTTAAACTCATTGGTGGCCGCCTCTTTCAACATGACTGCTTTTCCCGCGATGACATGCATCATTGGTCCGCCCTGAGTTCCAGGAAATACCCCAGAATTAATTTTTCTACGTAATTCTCTGTCGCATAAGATCATCCCCCCCCGGGGCCCTCGTAAGGTTTTGTGGGTGGAGGAGGTTGTTATTTGAGCATGTCCCACAGGAGTGGGGTGCACTCCAGCTGCGATTAGTCCGGATATGTGAGCCATATCCGCAAGAAGAAGTGCTCCTACCTCATCCGCTATTTCTCTGGCCTTTGCAAAATCCCAGAGTCTTGGATAGGCGGTCGCCCCGACTATTATGAGTTTCGGTCGAGATGCCTTGGCTGTGTTTCGCATAGATTCATAGTCGATGAGGTGTGTATCGCGATCTACTTCATAAGACACAAAGTTATAGGTTTTTCCTGAGGCATTCACTGGGGAGCCATGTGTTAGATGTCCTCCGGAATCCAGTTTCAATCCCATTACAGTGTCACCAGGATCGAGAACCGCCAGATATGCCGCCATATTGGCCTGAGCGCCTGAATGGGGTTGCAGGTTGGCATGGTCGGCGCCAAATAATGATTTGGCGCGCTCGCGTGCCAGGCGCTCTACAGTGTCCATCACGCCATTACCGTTGTAGTACCGGCTGCCTGGGTACCCTTCAGAATATTTGTTCGTCAATACCGATCCCACTGCCTCTAGTACAGCTGCTGAGGCGTAGTTTTCGGAGGCAATCATTTCGAGGGCCCTTGTTTGTCGTATTGTTTCTTCAGAAATTGCCTGAGTTATTTCGGGATCGGTACTAGATAGGCTCATATTAGTTTCCTTTGTTTGTCACTATGACTTAGCATTCGTCCCCAAATATCAATATGGATTTGGTTTGATTCCGTCAATAGAGTCCCAAGCTCTTTGATTCAATAATTCTATGCCGGAACCGACTAACGTATGCCCACCAACCGCGATTGGGATCGGACTGCTGTTTATACCGTGGATAATTGTTCTGAGTCCTGAGTGCCCGATAGCTGACTCGTCCATGAGGAACGCGGCATGCCGGTCCTCCTGAGTGGTGTCTGGATAGAGGTATGCGAGAATGGGGATTAGATCAATGAACGCAGCGTCACACATCAACGGAAGCGTCCTGGTAAAGAAAATTTCAGCTCCTTCTGACTTGATTAGATCACCAAGTGTTGAGTAAGGGTGGTATCCGGGAGGAGCAGTCCCAAGTCCTCTTTCCTCTCCGATAATTCTTATTTTCGAGGCGGATTCGGTCTCCAGGTATTTCCAAATTCTCGATGATGTTCGACCATAAACGAGAACTTGCGACTCTTTGTTGATCAGATGTTGAGCAGCCGCCCACTGACATTGAACTGCCCGCTCGAACAATTGCGAATGAGATTGTAAGAAGGACCGTACCCTTGGTCCTTTTGCTTCTGTGAGAAAGAGAGTAACCAAGTCAGCGGTAACGTCTATGTTGAACTGTGAACGACTACTGCGTGCTAATTCGACAACTTCTGTCTTATTTTCTTCTGAGAGACGCTTCGGAATTTCATTGTCACTCACAGGCCGGGGATCCAGCATACTGATTATGTTGCCAGGATTAACGCCAAAATAGTCGGCCGAATAAATATTATTTGCAGCACAGATATTCTGTTTGGCTCGATTAAGTGCTGACACGAGATTTGTAATATCCACATCTTGGATAAGAGGCGCACTGCCAGCCCCGAAATATACAAGCGGATTTTCAACGAGCTTTGGATTTGTTGTTTTATAGTACGTTTCCAGCACGTCTCCAAATGACTGGTGAGGTTCTGTGTACTCTACACGAGACCAATTATCTGTCTCAATTGTCATAGGACGGTCGGTGATCAGAGTGATACTGGAGAAAATACCCGCCTGATTGCAGACATGGCTCAGGTCGACGCAAGCTGATTCAAGGGCGGTCCTCATGAGTTGCTCCAAGCGACCACTTCCGATTCCGCCGAGTGTGATTAGGCAACTAGATCCTGAACTTAAGTGTTTATTCACCGTGTCACCTGCTTGGTTTTTTATTTTGCTAATTATTAGGTAGCTCGCGGTGTCGATAGAAGTCTTGTCAATCGCTTCATACTATCAGGTCGTTACTCTAGAGCTGATGGACTATGGTTATGTCAAAATTCCGCTCGGATAAGTAAGATACGCATTTATGAACATCCTTCATTTTCGTGACTTTCAATTATTACTATTAAGCCAATTATTTATCGGTTTTACTCAGCCGGTGCTATTTATGACTCAGTCATGGTACATCAGTGAGATGGCTCCGGAGAATTTAAGTGCTCTATTTCTCGGTATAAAGGCGGCACTTTCGGGAACAGTCTTCATCGGGTACATGGTTCTGGCAGGAGCTTTTGTAGATCGATTTCCCAGAAGAACAGTGATGCGAGTCAGCCAAATATTGGCATTTTTGTCGATTGTCGTCGTAAGTATATTTCTTCACTTGGTCTCAGGATCTGACCCTTCTATTTTTAGTCTTGTTATTATTATTGGTCTTTTCTGCTCATTTGGAATTGTGCTCGCACAGGATCAGCCCAATCGAGTAGCGTTGGTTAGAGATTCCCTCGGTCCGGCTATGGGATCTAGAGGTCTGAGTCTCTTTTTTTTGGTTTTAGCAATTGGGGGAATGGGAGCGGGCCCGACAGGAGGTTGGCTGATAGAGAATCTAGGATATTCTACGGCTTATTTATTTGCAGGAGTTGGGCCTTTGTTGGCTGTGAGTCTTACTTTTTATATCAAAGTGGGGTCGGCTCCGGCTGACCGTGGGGCCGCCGGTGAGAGATTATTCAACAACGTAGCGAATGGGTACCAAGTCTTGAGGGAATTACCAATTGTTCGATTTGTCCTATTCCTAAACTGGACATCCATCGCTATCGGTCTAGGTGTGATGGGTCAGCTAATCGCGTCTTGGGTTGACGAGAAACTGGGATTCGGTGCGTTTGACTGGGGAATAATGATTCTGACCTGGACTGTGGGAGGAGTGCTTTCCACTCTAGTCATAGCCGGCTTGGGCGCGCGAATACGAAGAGGCCCTACTTTGCTTATGGCGGTATGTTTGTTTGGGGCCGCTGTATTCCTTTATAGCCTCTCCAGATCTAATGTTTTTGTTTTCAGTTTTAATCTAATTTGCGGTGCTTGCTTCTTTGCTATTAATGCTCTTAGCACAGGAATTATTCAGTCAGTTGTCGAAAACAAAGTGCTGGGGCGAGTGAATAGTTTTGTTTTTATGTCTCAAGGGATGATGCAAATTGCAGCTTTGTTACTCGGAACTTTGGCAACAGTGATTGGTTTGCAATTTGTCTATTCTGGGGCTGGTTTGGTTATTTTGTTATTTGGAATTATCATGACTCTACGTAATCAGACGGTGAGAGATTTCAGTTGAGAATGTAATTGTATGAGGTGTCCGTAAGATGCAAGTGTCTGTTCGATTGTTTGCTGGACTTCGCGAAATCATGGGCAGTGATCTGCTAGGTGTCGAGTTGGAGGGCGATTCAGCAACAGTTCAGATACTAAGGGAGGCACTATCGCTTAAGTATCCTAAACTCCATCCGTATTTAACAGGGGTGGCGATCGCGGTTAATGAAGAATATATTTTATCCGACGAATCTGAACTCACGGATGGTGATTCGGTGGCGCTGGTGCCACCCATAGCCGGGGGTAGTTTAGAAGCATTAGTCACCACAGAAATACTGACTCCCGCAAAGATGCGGCAAGGACTTAACGATGATAAGGCGGGAGCCGTTGTTATTTTTGAGGGTGTTGTGCGTAACCATCACGAAGGAAGAAACGTTGTTCGACTGGAGTACGAGGCTTATGAGGAGATGGCTACGAAACAGCTGGCTTCGATTCGTGAAGAGATATTGGAATATTTCCAGGATCAGGAAGTTTACAAAGTTCATATCTGGCATCGAATTGGGATTTTAGAAATAGGTGAAGTTTCTTTGCTTGTGGGGGTCTGCGCGGCCCATCGAGCTGACGCATTCGAAGCTGCTCTTCGTGCGGTCGATCGCGTTAAGGAGACTGTGCCTGTATGGAAGAAAGAATGGAGTGCGGACGGTTCACACTGGCAAGAGGGTGTGATGCCCCGCCCGTGAAACTAGGAAGTTGGTCGTAGCGTCCTAAAATCTGGAGCTTCTACCTTGTAGACTTCCGAGAGTTCTGTGAAAGTTAAACGACTCGCAATTCGGTCTTCGAG
>DEAP01000119.1 GCA_002348225.1 Dehalococcoidia bacterium UBA2979 | reverse complement strand
GGGGACAAGCAATTCATGACACGGCAAGAGGCTGACGAGATAACACGAAATATGCGTGGCTTGTTAGCCACGAGTAATAGTAAAAGTGATCCTAATCGTAGCGCTCCTAAATTAGGTGGCGATGGTAACAACAGTCTTGGTGCTGGTGGGGTCGGGGGTTATAACGCCTTTTGGGTTGACCCTGGGAGCGACGTGTACGAGATTGATGGAAAAATCAGGACCTCGATTATTTATGATCCTCCGAACGGTCGACAGCCACCAATGACGGCTAAAGGTAGGCAGAAAATGGCGCGGAATTTTGCGTCCTTTGCCTACAACAACGATGGGACGGCATCATGGCTGTCGAAGCAGGGCCCCGGTCCTTTTGATGGGCCTGAAACTCTGGCGTTAGCAGAGCGTTGTCTCTTGGGATTTAGCGCAGGCCCTCCGAGCCTTCCGGGCCTTTATAATAATTTCAAACGGATTATTCAGACTGATGATCACGTCATGATCCTACTAGAGATGGTCCATGATGCCCGAGTCATTAAACTTAACGCCCAGCATTCTTCATCAGCTAATCGTCAGTGGTTAGGTGATTCCGTTGGGCGCTGGGAAGGAGATACCCTTGTCGTGGAGACGATTAACTTTAAAACCAGCACCGGACTGTACGGTGGGGATGAAAATCTTCACCTTATGGAGTGGTTCAGTTTGTTGGAAGATGGCAACCTGCTATATCGATTTACCGTCGATGACCCAACAATTTGGACCGAGTCCTGGAGTGGTGAATACGTTTGGAAGAAGAGCTCAGGGAAAGTATATGAATACGCTTGCCACGAAGGTAATTACGCCATGGGCAATATACTGAGGGGCGCAAGAATTTTAGAAGGTGAGTACACCGGTCCCATCGCGGCTCAAGCAGAAGAGTAAGGAGCCCTTCATTTTTTGACCGGATGTTCAGCAATGACCTCTTCGTTGGGCTCCGTACCCCAGCCCGGTCTATCTGGAATCACTAATTCTCCATTTTCGATTTCCGGTGGGTGCGTTACGAGGTCATCTTTCCATGCCACATCGTCTATGTCGATTTCCATGATCCTGAAATTAGGGATAGCTGCGCAGAAGTGAGCACTCATCATTGTGCATAAATGACCATAGAAGTTGTGGGGCGCTACGTTCACTTCATGGGCGTCTGCCATTGCTGCAATCTTGTATGACTGCCAGGCTCCATTCCACGGTATATCGATGATAGCGACGTCCATCGACTTTGCTTCGAAATACCTACGAAAATCTCGATGGCCATATAGTGACTCGCACGACGCTATTGTTTCGTTGCTTTGTTGTCTAATGTACGCCAGAGCTTCTGGATTAAAGACATCGAGTTCGTACCAGAATAAGTCAAATTCTCTCAGCGCTCTGATTACACGCAGATAGCCCTCGGTTTTAAAGTTGAAATTCATGTCGAGCAGAATGTCGACATCCTCTCCCGCGCCCTGACGAAGGGCCGACATCTGCTTTTCCAGATCTTTCAGTAGAGATCGATCTGCGTTCAGCTCAGGTGCTCCGGGCACATTTGCCCGGTTTGCGAATCCGGGACTATGCACGTAGCTGTTCGTGCCGAATCGGTACATGTTGCATTTGAGTGCTTTGAACCCGGCATCTTTTACCTCACGGCCAAGACCTATGAGATCTTCCACCGATTTCAAGACGGGCTTGCCTAAAAACTTGGACGTGAATTCGTTCATGCGATAGGTCCCGCAGTGAGACCAGTATAAAGGCAGTCGATCTCTTAATTTCCCTCCAAAGAGTTCGTAACAGGGCACTCCAAGGGCCTTACCTTTGATATCGAGTAGTGCATTTTCTATCGCCGCTAACGCCTGAGAGTTAATGCCACCAGGTGCTTGTCTTGTCATCGCATACAGATGCGTAAAGGCGGTTTCGTGACTCAGCGCACTGGTGCCGATGATGGTTGGCGCCAGCTGTTCTATGACTGCCGAAACACCCTTGCTTCCATAGGACTCGTTGTACTCACTATATCCTGTGATGCCTTCACTCGTGGATATTTTCAAAAACGAAAAGTTTCGCCAACCGGCGTCGCAGTGAAGCGATTCTATATTTGTGATTAGCAAGGCGGCAGCTTCCAGTTTCAATAATCAGAGGTGATTTAACATAAAAATCCGAGGCTGTCAGCCAATGCAGGATTAAAGATAAAAAGTCGTTTGAACATAAGGGTGATTGATGGTTATCTATTGATGAGGGATACAAAGGGGAGGCCAGATGAATCCTCGTACACCAGTTGTCGTGGGTGTTGGACAAGTTTTAAATCGTTCTAAAGATCTAGGTGATGCCATAGAACCTATCCAGATGATGCTGAAGGCCCTGTACCGGGCCGAAGAGGATTCTGGAGCAAGATTATTGGGCCAGGTTGGGTCTGTCCGGGTAATTCGAGGAGTCTGGGACTACGGTAACCCTGCAGGGTTCATTGCTGAAAGAATCGGCAGTTCCAACTCTGAAACCATGGGCACTTTGTTTGGAGGTAACCAGGTTCAGGCAGTGCTGAATCGTTCGTGTTTGGACATCCTGTCGGGAGACCATGATTTGATTGTCCTGACCGGAGCTGAAAATGGCAGCAGCAGCAATCGAGCAAGGAAGCAAGGCATACAAATGCACTCGACGAGTATCTCTGGGTCGCCTGATGAAATAGTTGGATCGCAGAAGCCGGAGCACCATGAATTTGAGGTTGCGAAAGGGATAAAACAAGCGATACAGGTTTATCCCATGTATGAAAATGCCATCCGCTATGCTCGGGGTGAAACAATGGATGAGCATTTGGTTAGAGTTTCAGAGCTATGGTCTAGGTTCAACGAAGCAGGCCTAGAAAACCCCAATGCCTGGATACAGACACGCCATTCTGCTGAGGAGATAAGAACCCCGAGTTCCTCTAATCGGGCGGTGAGCTATCCTTACACCAAAATGATGAACGCTAACATGGTTGTGGATATGGGAGCGGCTTTGATTCTGTGTTCGGTCGAAAAAGCCAAACAATTAGGTATTGAAGAGGGGAAGTGGGTTTACCCTTACGCTGGCGTCCAGGGCTATGATCATTTTTCTGCCTCTGTAAGGGACAATTTTGTCGAGTCGCCGGGCGTGCGTATTACGGGTCGCAGAGTGATGGATTTGGCTTGTACGACCGCAGAAGAGTTAGAGTACGTCGACCTTTATAGTTGTTTCCCCTCAGCGGTTCAGGTAGCTGCGAAGGAGTTGGGTCTTTCGGAGGATCGTCCTTTGACAGTGACGGGCGGTTTGACCTTTGGAGGAGGTCCTCTTAACAATTATGTGATGCATTCAGTCGCTCGTACAGTCGAATTGTTGAGAGCGAACCCAGGAAAGAAGGGCCTGGTTACTGCCAACGGAGGGAATCTTTATAAGCACGTGCACTGTATCTATGGTTCTGAGCCTCCTTCACAGGATTTCCAATTTGAGAACGTGCAACAAGAGATTGATGCGCTCCCTGCGAGAAAGTGTTTGGCTCACTATGAGGGTAAGGTTGAGATCGAATCTTATTCGGTCATGTATGGTGGGGAGAATCCAACGGTTGCTCACTGTGCTTGCCTGACACAAGAAGGAGATCGTGTTTGGGCGAACAATCAGGATATCGATGTGATGCTCGCTATGACGCAGGAAGAATTTTGCGGTCGATCGGCGATTATTTCGTCCGACGGGTCAGTTAATTCGTTCTCTTAGAGTTTTTGGATGAGCAGTAACTAGAAGTAGCTATTAACTATAAACAAAGGACAAGCAATGGGGATAGAGATAAGGCCTGCAGCTAGCGATGAAATGGACCAGTTCGGTTTAATGGGCGCTTACTCTTATGGCGGATCATTTGGTGATGGGCCAGATAATATTACTTCTTCCTCTAATAGACCTGAGTGGACCTTATGCGCTTTCGATGGATCGACAATGGCTACGGCATTCAGTGCATTCCCATTTACGATGAGAGCTAACGGAAAGGCCATGTCATATGCTGGGATTTCTGGGGTCGGAACGAGGCCTGAATACAGGCGTCAAGGACTGTTGAGAAGGATAATGACCCAAGCTTTTTCTGACATGCGCGATCGTCAGCAGTCAGTTGCTGGCCTTTGGGCCTCTCAAGCAGCAATTTACCAGCGTTACGGATTTTCCATCAATAATTTCAAAAGAAAGTATCAGGTTGATTCGGTGAATGTGCGTTTTAATGAAACCGACACTGAATTGCTTAAGGTTAGTCGTCATCTGCCGGTAGAGGTGATGGATTTGGTGAAGGGCTTGTATCGAGAGTTTGTTCTGGATCGTATGAGTTATCTGCATCGTTCGACGGCGCTTTGGATGAACAATGTGTTTGAAGAAGGCGAAGATGGTCCTGTTTATGTCGCCGTTGCCTATGATTCAGATAAGCCGAAGGCATACGTTGCTTATACGCTAAGGGCTGGCAAAGTGAACGATAGGGCGCGCCCTCAAGAAATAAAAATATTGGATTTCGCATGGCTGACGAGCCAGGCCTATCGTTCAATTTGGCAATACTTGGGCCTTCACGATCTCGTCGGACGCATCACCTGGGAAACTGC
>DEAP01000088.1:16372-16718 GCA_002348225.1 Dehalococcoidia bacterium UBA2979 | reverse complement strand
AAGAGAACTAACCAACCTAGGAAATAGAGAGTCGTTCTCCACCAGGGATGGTCACGTGTCCTATCTTCCCATCTTGTTAAACCACGAATATACAAAAAAGAAAGAACTACAAATGGGATTAGAAGTTCAGGATCAAAGTTCCAATGCAACCAAACAGAGTCGCTCAGTTCATGTTCAACACCAACGTGACCTGGGAACTGGAAATTAACATCCAGCTGCTTATTGAATTCCCTCAAGAGGTACTCCAGACTTGAGTCGCTTCAGTCAGGCCAGAATCAATGTACTCCCGCAAAGGAAATATTTAGTGGTCTTCTTTATGCTCTATCGGGTCACCAATAAAACCACC
>DEAP01000088.1:15610-16045 GCA_002348225.1 Dehalococcoidia bacterium UBA2979 | reverse complement strand
CCGATCGCATCAGAAGCGTCAGTGGCAAAGAGCACGACTACCGCCAACAGTAACGCTGTCGCTAGTACAAAACCAAAGACAAACATTCGAGTAAAGTGAATAGAGTCGAATTTCAAATGCATGAACATAGCAACTACGATATAGAATTTAATCGCTGAAAAAATCAATAGGCCTGGTATTAAAACAACACCGAGCTCTTCCTCGTATAGAGACATAACGAGCTCCACAGCCGTTATCACGGACAGTATTAGGCCAATCAGAAGATACTGTCGGATGGTCGTTGTAGGATGCTCGTCGTGAGATTCTTCGATATGAGATTCAGCCATCTTGTCTTGTCTCCTTATTAATCAGTACTGTAACGCATACATTCCTTAGTACGCAGGGATCAGATACACAACTGTGAACAGTACGATCCAAACAATATCCACAAAGTGC
>DEAP01000088.1:482-15306 GCA_002348225.1 Dehalococcoidia bacterium UBA2979 | reverse complement strand
ATCCAAACAATATCCACAAAGTGCCAATACAGGCCACCTATATCCACATAAAGAGGAGTTTCTTTACCAATCCCGTTCCTTCGGAAAGCTCCTAGGAGTAGCGAGGACAAATACAGTACCCCTACACCGACGTGGCATCCGTGAAAACCAGTAAGCAGATAGAATGATGCTCCGAACTGATTAGTCGACAAATTCAAACCTATTGAACCGAAATGCCGGAATTCGTATACCTGAAAACCAAGGAATATTAGGCCCAGAAGAATAGTTATTAGCAGCATCCCCTTCATGAGTCCTAGTCGACCATGTTGCGCGCCGTACACAGCAAGTACCATCGATAGACTACTCATAAGAAGAACAAATGTAGAAATAGATGTAATCTCAAAGGCGAAAATATCGGTCCCTGGACCACTCAGAGATTCTCCCTTAAATATGAGGTAGGTTGAGAGCAAACTCCCGAAAAACAAACACTCAGATGCAAGAAAAATCCACATCAGGAGCTTTCGATTATCCACTCCCATACTCGTATGATGCTGAGTCTCATGTGTTGCGGCGGCCATGTAATCTCCTCTTACTTTGTCACTCGAGTGTCACCGACTACTCGGTAGGCTCTAGAGTCCATCCCCAGATTCCATAAATTGCTACTGCGACCCCAATTCCAACTAGCGCAAGATGGGAAAGTAGACCAACTGCAAGCACACCAATACCAATAGCCAGTATCAAGGGCATATACGATGGTGGTGGCAGGTGGATATGATTATTTTCTGGCACTTCGGGGGGAGCTATGCCCATGTCCCGATTGGTCCAAAGCGGAGTATAGGAATGGACTTCAGGCACCACATCAAAGTCATGTTCAGGTGGTGGACTACTCGTAGCCCATTCCAGCGTCGAGCCATCCCACGGATTATCGGGGGCACTAGGCTCTTGGCGCATAGTCCGGAAAAAGTTAACTAAGAAGATAAGAACGCTGACTGCAATGAGATATGATCCGATTGTGGCAGCCATATTCCATGCTTCCCAACCAAAGCCTTCATCATACGTATAGATCCGTCTAGGCATTCCAGATACACCAAGGAAATGCATAGGGAAAAAGGTAAGATTCATTCCAGCGAACATGATCCAGAACGACCACTTGCCAAGGGTCTCACTTAGGAAACGGCCGGTCATCTTGGGGAACCAATAGTAAATACCAGAGAATATACCCATGATCGCTCCGCCAAATAGTACATAATGGATGTGAGCCACTACAAAGTAGGTATCTTGGTGTTGAGAATCAACAGCGGGACCAGCATGCATTACACCTGAGATGCCACCAATTGTGAACAACGCGATAAATGCCACTGAGAAATACATGGCAGTCGTAAAACGTATACTGCCTCCATACATCGTTGAAAGCCAGTTGAAGATTTTCACCCCTGTCGGGACACCAATTCCCATGGTGGTCGCACTAAAGACGAGTGCTGGAACAGTACCAAGCCCTGTCGTGAACATATGATGGGCCCATACCCCGAACCCGAGCACACCAATTGATGCTCCCGCAAAAACGATCGCCGCATAGCCAAATAAGGGTTTACGTGAAAATACCGGGATCACCTCTGATACGATTCCCATCGAAGGAAGAATCAGTACATATACCTCAGGATGGCCAAACAGCCAAAATAGATGCTGCCAAAGTATCGGATCACCGCCTGTCTCAGGAGTAAAAAAGTTGGTAGTGAAATTACGATCAAAATACAACATTACTAGCGCAACCGTAACAATTGGCAGGGACAGAATAAGAAGGAAAGACACCACCAAGGTCATCCACATATATACCGGAAGACGCATCATTGTCATGCCAGGCGCACGCATATTCAAAATCGTGACAGCGAAATTAAGCGACGCCATTAGAGATGACAATCCCAAAATAATCAGTCCTACACTGTAATAGTCCATGCCAGAGCCAACAGAGTACTGGCTGTCAGTAAGTGGAGCATAGGCAAACCATCCAGCGTCTGGAGCCCCGCCTAAGAAAAATGACGAGAATAAAATTAGTGAACCTGACAAAAATACCCAATAAGAAAGTGCGTTCAATCTCGGGAAGGCCACATCACGGGCACCAATATGTAACGGGATGAAATAATTGAAGAAGGAAGCGCCCATCGGCATGATTGCCAAAAAAATCATCATTAGGGCATGCATTGTAAAAAACTGATTGTATAGCTCTGCGCTTAAGACCTCTCCGCGTGGCACAGCCAACTGCGTTCGTATAGCTAAGGCAGTGACGCCGGAAATAAGAAAATAGGTAAAACCAGTAATCCCATACATCGTACCTATTTTTTTGTGATCGACAGTGGTCAACCACTCCCATACTTTTGACTGGTCATTTTGAGTGGTACCTATACTGTCAGTAGCTGTAGCCATTCATCAGTCCTTTCTTCTTTCCTTGGAGTTCTTAACGCCTATCTATTCGAGACTGTCCAACATTGCAATGAGCTTGGTTATCTCGTCTTCAGTTAGTTCAAGATTTGGCATCCGTGATCCTGGTTTAACAGCAGGAGGATTAGCCAACCACTCTCGCATGGACTCTTCATCCCTATCCATTAATGCCGAAGCAATAGTGGTGCGACTAGCAATATGACTCAAGTTTGGACCAATAGCCGCCACCGTAGGCGGAATAAGCCAATCGGGTGCGTCGTCTTTGCTGTACGCAACTTGATGACATGAGTTGCAGCCCTTCGCTACGAAAAGCTCTCTACCTGCCTGAACTAATTCATCATTCGACCAACTAGCATCACTCATTTGATTGGCTACCCATTGGTCATAGTCTTCTTCTGAATCGACAAATATCCTAAATCGCATATTGGCATGGGAATCGCCACAATACTCGACACACTGGCCATAGTGCATACCTTCAGTTCCAGCATTAGGGGTGAACCAAAGCCTGTTATTGTGGCCTGGCATCATATCTTTTTTACCGAATAGTGCAGGAACCCAGAACGCATGTATTACGTCATTGGACTGCAGGCTAACATTTACCGCTCTACCAACCGGCACGTGCATTTCATTCGCAGTCCTGAACATTTCGTTACCGTCTTCGTCATGATACGTGAACTCAAACCACCACTGATGGCCGGTTGCTGTCACTTCAAGCGCATCTTCGTCGGCATCGCCCTCTACCGCAATAACAGCACTAAAGGTAGGAACGACCATGATCAATACAATTATGATGGGAATAATCGTCCAGAGTATCTCCAAGCGAGTATTGCCATGAATATCACGTCTTGGCTCATTACCTGGCCGTTCGCGGTACAGAATACTCAGTATCAGGGTCGCCGCCATTATTGCAACGAATACGGCCCCGGACAGCCACCAGACAAGCTCATACACATCGTGGTAGCGCTGAGCCTGCCACGATAGCGGGTTCAAAGTACTCATTTTGTTATCAACTGCCGATTCATCGAACGCAATGAAAAGTAACCAAGTTACAAATGCAACCAGCAACAGAGACCCGACGATCGTAACAATATGCCTTGAGCGACTTGTCATCGTTCCCTCCTCAAGGAATTGACCTTCTTAAACGATTTTTTTAAGTACGCAGCAACTTTTTATCACTAAATGACCTTGTTAGATAGTCTAACATCGCATCGCGGTACAGTTCGACCCAGCTTGACGAGTATTCACAAGGTTTGCCCAGAGTCAAATATTTAAGGCTTACCTGTAAAATATTAAAATGAGTTAGGTGCACTTCAATTGATCAGTAGTCGTCAAACAGTATGGTTAGTACTCATTAGTTCGCTAGCGTTCATCGGATTATTTGCGCTCTCGCTGATTCGTTCAGAGCAGACCGAATTCTCGGTTCTCCAAAGTGCAGCAACGGCAGGAGCAACGGCAGCAAATTTTGAAGGAGTGATGATTGGGGGTTCAGAAACATCTGCCAAAGAAGAGAATTTCTTCAGCTCTGACAGTCTCACAGACAAGTACGTACTAATTTCGTTCAGAGCATCTTGGTGTGCCCCGTGCAAACGTGAGGCCGTATTTATGGAATCACTTTATCAGGAATACAAGGCTCAGAATGTTGAGTTTCTGGCAATCAATATTTGGGAACCTGAATCCGACGCGAGGAAATTTGCTGAGGAATATCCAGTTAGCTTCCCTGTAATCTTGGATGCAAAAAGACGTATCCACGTCGATTACGGAATTCGAGGTCTCCCCACAATGCTGCTTCTGTCGCCAGACTTACGTATATTTAAAAGGTATGACGGCGAGTTGTCTGAAAATAATCTGAAAGAACTCCTTGACTTATTAGTGAATTCAGATGGTTAGACAATCCTGAGATAATGTTGGAATCTACATTTTGAAAACTTTTAAACTTGGACCCGGCACGACACTATTGCTCGTTATTCTGATATCAATCGGAGCCATAAGTGTATTAGTCGCACGAGCAGCAACCTCAAATTTGTCATATTACTTAACCCCCAGCGAGTACCTACTTGATGAAGCAAATGTTGGAAAAAGAGTTAGAGTAGCTGGACGAGTTGTGGAAGGTTCGATAGTCAACCAGGATGGCAGGCTCTTACGATTCGATATCGTAGGCGATATCAATGACCGGATCGCAGTTGAATTCAGCGGTCAAGTGGTACCCAACCTTTTCGGACCGTATGCCTTAGTCCTCGTTGAGGGTCTGGGAGAGATCGATTACATTGCTGGCGATCAAATCATTATCAAGCATGAAAATGAATTTTTTGCGGGTGAAGTCCCTGAGGAATCAATATCGTCGAACTTCGTAAAGCCCAAGAGTACATCCGATGAAGAAGAAAAATAACGTCAGTGCTAATGCGATAGGAAAGTATATTAGTGTCTCTGAATCTGACACAGTTCATAGGTCAATCAGCGCTGATCGTTAGTCTGGTCACGGGGATCTTCGGAGTATTCTTCGGTCTCTACATAACATTGGCAAGACCAAACATCTTAAGTAAACAGTTCACCATGCTGCGGGTCTGTGGAGTGATTCTTGTCACGACAATTGCTATGGCCTGTGGCATGTTAGTGATTTGTCTCCTGACAGATGACTTCAGTTTGCTTTATGTCGTCGAACACTCGTCCAGCCAAATGCAAACTCCTTACAAATTGGCTGCATTTTATTCTGGACAGGCCGGTTCTCTGCTGATCTGGAGTCTTGTCATCGCCATCGGATTGCTCCTGCAAAATTTCAGTACGCAATCCTCCGAAGATGCACTCACACATACGATTCTCTCCGTGATAGTGGTTCTCTTTCTTATTCCGTTGGTTTGGTTAGACTCTCCATTTGCGTCAAGTAGCGGTGATTTCACCGAAGGAATAGGCCTTAATCCATTACTAGTTGACCCAACGATGCTGATCCACCCGCCCATGCTACTAACTGGACTAGCAAGCACCGGTGTACCTTTCGCACTAGCTTTCGGGGCGATCATCAGAGGGAAGAACAGTACCGAAGATATGGCTCAACTCAGAAAATGGAGCTTAATCTCCCTACTTGTGTTGTCTGCTGGTAATTTTTTGGGGGCTTGGTGGGCCTATACGGTACTTGGATGGGGCGGATATTGGGGCTGGGACCCAGTAGAAAACTGTGCTCTTCTTCCATTGCTACCGCTCGTAACATTCTTACATCTGTATCCGATTTACAAGCGTTCAGGGGCATTTAAAAATTGGATACTGATAGCCACTTGTATGAGCTTCGCTTTGGCAATATTCGGTACTTTCAATGTGCGGTCAGGATTAATAGCATCGGTACACTCATTTGCCCAATCAGAAATAGGTCCTTATTTCCTTGGGCTACTTGGGCTAGCTCTGCTCGCACCACTAGTGGTGGCCGCAATAAATCGACCCGATGAAGAAGGTAGCATTGAGTATCAATCCTTTAGCTCTAGGGAGACTGGCCTCATCTTTAATAATTTTCTGATGGTTGCAATTGGACTCGTGATATTTGGGGCGACTATTTTCCCCGTGGTTACGGAAATTCTGAACGGCGCCCGAGTTGTAGTAGGGCCGCCTTTCTTTGTAGACACTGTGGGACCACTATTAGTGGTGCTACTCGTCTTACTTAGCGTCACTGTTCACCTCTTATGGGGGAACACTCCAAAACACCATTTCATCCAAGAAGTCAGATTACCTTCTTTACTTGCACTACTGGGACTCGTGACGTTTGTTGTTTATGGTCTGCGCGGTGCACTTGGAGTCACTAGCGTATTTTTCGCGTTGCTCATCATAGGAGGACACGTACAGACTATTTTTACTGGTAGTAGAGAGACTCTTCAAACGTCTGACAAAACCCTCATTACAAGCACACTGTCTCTGATGCGACGATACGGGGGGTATTTCGCACACGTTGGACTAGCAATTATGGCACTGGGTATTATCGGATCGAGCATCATGGAGGAACGTGCACGAGTGATCGTATCTCCTGGCGAACAGTTCATAGTGGGATCCTATGCGTTTGAGTACACAGACCTCTGGGGCAACAGACCAAGCGTGAATGGTATTGAAATAGAGGCGGGAACAAACATCGAAATGCGTGAGCCTGGATCGAACTCCGTTGTCGATACACTCAGGCCAGGCAGACGATTTTTTTTCGTGGCCCCTGACCAACCTGTATCGATCGTCGATATAAACAGCAATCTGTTGCGGGATGTTTACGTATTTACCCAAGGCTGGAACGAAGAAAAGGCCGCTGAAATTCAAATTATTATCAAGCCGCTGGTCCAGTGGCTTTGGATAGGTGCCGGGATCTATATTGCCGGGTTATTTCTGTGCTTCACACCCGAGAAAAAAATACGAGCGGCCTGAACATGAAACATTTTGGTCTACGCATTTTGGTTCTCGGAGCTATATCAACCCTGAGTGCGTTTGTGTTCTTCGAGAAAACAGTGGAATCTCAGACACCTGAAACGGATGTCAGTTCTCAAGCACTCTCAATAGAGGAGCAGCTACGCTGCCCCGTGTGTGCGAACGAGAAATTGAGCACCTGTAGCCTTGCTATCTGTAACGATATGAAGCAGTCGATAAGAGAGCAGCTGGCGGCTGGCCGCTCAGCTGACGAAGTGATTCTTTATTTTGTCGAATCGTACGGTGAAGAGATCAGAGTGAGTCTAGGTATTGGAGGCGTAAATCTTCTCCTCTGGATGTGGACTGGAGCCTCAATAATATTTCCGCTTGCCATCGGATACACATTATTATTCAGACTCAAGCATACGCAAAGATAACTCATGACTGAAATATCAATAAAAACTAGCCATCTCACAAAGCGATTTCAGGGCAAACCGGCCCTTGTAGATGTATCTCTGGAAATAAAACGTGGAGAAAGAATTGCTCTCATTGGCAATAACGGGTCTGGCAAGACAACCCTCCTCTCATTACTCAATACACTTCTCAGACCGTCAGACGGTCAAGCTTGGATCCATGGACATGATGTTGTAAAAAATCCTAATGAGCTCAGAGGGTTGATTGGTGTCATGCAGCATCAACCGATGCTCCACACAAACTTTTCCCCAATAGAGGAACTGAACTTATTTGCAAAACTTTACAAGGTAGGTGACGCAGATCTTCGAATCAGAGAAGTCCTGAAGCAGGTAGGCCTATCAAAAAAAGTGTCAGCACGTATCGGCGAGTTCTCCAGAGGACAAAAACAGCGCCTAATGATAGCTAAATGTTTATTAAACAAGCCGCTGGTTTTACTATTGGATGAACCAGAGATTGGCCTAGATGCGAACGGACTAGACCTCCTCGACCAACTGATTTTAAGACCTGATTCACAAAGGCAAATTACGGTGCTTTCGGCCACCCACAGAACAGAGCGGATAAATGATTGGGCGACCGGGATGATACGAGTAAACGACGGAAAGTTAGTGGAAAGCGTGACTTACTGATGGATCTTGCTTATCAATATTCTTGTCTTATCAGCCTCACCGTAGCCGATCTGAAATTGACATGGCGGGAGAAATCGGCGTGGCTGACCACTGCGCTCTTTGCATGTGCAGCGCTCCTGATCTATTCCTTTGCGCTAGATCTTGCTTCTGGGATTGTTGTCTCACTTTTACCAGGAGTGATTTGGACGGTATTTCTCTTTGCTGGCATCTTTTCTGCGAGCCAATCTTTCCATGCAGATCGTGAAAATGGTGTACTAGATGCTTTACGAATAAGCCCTGTCCACCCAACTATTGTTTATCTCTCGAAAACAATTTCGAATTTTGTCCAACTAGCTGCGATACAGATTCCCGTACTCTTGGGTGCCACAGTATTGTTCAACGAGGATATTTTTCAAATAAACATAATCATGATCGTGCTTCTAGGCACGCTCGGTTACTGTTCATTGACCACCCTTCTATCCGCACTAAGTTTTGGTTCGAAAAGTACGAACCTCATGCTGCCTGTCATGGCCCTCCCGCTGCTGGTACCGTTGCTGATCGCCTGTGTCGAAGCGACTGCCTCAGTACTCGATGACACTCCCGATGGAGCGCCGTGGATGATGTTACTCGTGCTATTTGCGATCTGGACCACGCTGATTTCTGCATTGATGTTCCCACTGGCTGATTGAGAAAATAATTGAGATAGTATTCCTATGAACTTGAACACTTTGTATAACTTGCGCTGGACAGTGTTACCGCCCGTAGTAGGTGTTGCAATCACTGTAATGGCTGGTCTGGCGCTCGTTTCAGCTCCTACAGAAGTAGTTGAGGGCGATGTGCAAAGATTACTGTACGTTCACCTACCCTCGGCGTTGGCATCATACTTATCTTTTGGGATTACGGCTGTTTGTTCGGCTCTGTTTCTTATCACGCGAGACTTCAAGTGGGACGCTGGAGCGCAAGCAGCCGCACTCGTCGGTTTAATATTCACAGCTCTGACGCTCATCACAGGAGCTTTGTGGGGCCGGCCAATATGGGGTGTCTACTGGCAATGGGACCCTCGAATTACTACAACCTTGATACTTTTTCTAATATTTGCCGCTTACCTAGTAGCCCGAAAATCCAGTGAACTGGATAACGAAAGGATAGCTCGGTTCTGCTCGGTCTATGCAATCATCGGATTTCTAGATGTGCCTCTTATTCATATGTCTGTGCGTTGGTGGCGAACACTCCACCCACAACCAATTGTTTCTCGTCTAGACCCAGCCCTCCCTACAGAAATGCTGTTAGTGACTTTGTTCTCTGTAACCGCCGTATTATTAGTGGCAGTTTGGTTTATTGTTCTAGGGGTCGAAATAGAGCTCCTATCGCAACGATTATTGAAAATCAAGGGTCGTGTTCGTTAATACCAAGTAAGAATTTAGAGGTTGCAATGTCTGCTATTAATTTTCTATTCGCTGGCTTCGCCGTATTCTGGGCGGGTCTGTTTACCTATCTGATAGTCCTACAACTAAGAATCCGAACACTACGAACCGAGATAGAACAAATAGAAAATGACCAGGAGTCAGACGACACTTAGCCGGTATCCCATAACTTTTGCTGAGTATCTACCTCTTTTGAGTTATGCTTCTCGTGGAAACAATAAACCGGAACCCTAACTATTGATGAAATCGACTATTCAGTCAGCCACCCTCTCCGAATCATCGATGAAGCCCAGTCGTGGCACTCTGGTTAAAGACTACGTCACATTGATGAAGCCATCGATTGTCCTTTTATTGTTGATAACGACCATTCCAGCGATGTATTTGGCTGAAGGAACTTGGCCAGGCTGGCAGCTGGTAATAGCAACTATATTCGGCGGTATCGCGTCCGCTGGAGGTGCGTCTTCTATAAATATGGCAATCGACGGGGAAATTGACGGAGTGATGCAGCGCACGCAGAACCGACCGCTGCCTCGAGGAACCATAAGTGCTCGCACTGCAACGACGCTAGGTCTGACACTCGGAGGTTTTAGCACCGTATGGATGTGGCTAATGGTCAATCCACTGTCTGCAATGCTTTCCCTCTTTGCATTCGTCTTTTATGCACTTATATACAGTGTGATTCTGAAGCGAAAAACCGTCCACAATACCGTTTTAGGAGGTATCGCCGGGGCAATGCCTCCTCTAATAGGATGGACCGCGGTCACTGATCAGATTGCTATCGAGGGCCTTCTACTATTTCTCATAGTATTTTGTTGGCAACCACCGCATTTCTGGGCTCTAGCTATTGGTTTATCCGAAGACTATAAAAGAGCTAATATTCCCATGGCACCAAACGTTCTTGGCAACCAATACACGAAAAATCAAATCTTACTTTGGGCCTGCCTGACTGTTGCATCAACAGTGGCTTTCTTCTTCATAGGATCTATGGGGCTAATTTACATACTTACCGCATTACTGACAGGTCTGGGATTTCTGTATATTTCTCTAAGACTTTTGCAAGGTGATACGGTGCGGTTCACTCGACTTATGTTTCGATATTCGACCCTGTATCTGACTGCATTGTTTTTATCAATGATCGTGGATGAAATATACCGTCTCTAGACACGGGTAAAACAGCTATAACGGTCGCTTGATAGGTATTCCAGGCCTTCGGGGGTAACGATCATCAGTAGCTCTTTTCTTTCGTATCAAGATGACATACTGGCTTTCTACACTGTTAGTGAATGGCAACTCGATCTTTTCAACCAACTCGCCGCCCACTATTTGCAAGGCATTCTGAGCGTCTTGAATTTCTTGATCGCTCCGAGAACCTTTAACAAGCGCCAATATTCCATCTAGTTTGAGAAGTGGTAGTGCATATTCGATCATTACGTTAACTCGGGCGACGGCCCTAGAAACGACTACGTCGTGCGTGCCACGACATTCGGGGAATCTACTGATGGTTTCCACTCTGTCACTGAACACGCTTAATTCGCCTAGAAGTCCAAACTGTTCCAGCATTTCTAATATCTGGCGAAGTGAATCTGCTTTCCTTTTATTGGACTCAATTAAGCTCAATTTCATACCGCCGTGTACTAGTGCCATAGGAACCGACGGGAACCCTCCGCCAGTACCAATGTCAGCAACATCGCACAAGGAATCGGCAGTAATGTGCCCTCTCGCTAGCAGAAGATGCAAAAGACCAACTGGCTCAACAAAATGGCGCTGTACTATCACACTAGGCTCTGTCAGTGACGTAAACCCAGCAGTGGTATTCATTTCCATTAGCTTTGATAAATAGGTTTCGAAAGCCGCCAGTAATTTCGGAGTCAAATATTTTGTGGGCACTCCACGGGTGAGCTCCTGTGAGACAATTGAATTACTCATCGTGTATCCTCGTGAATCACACTTTAGAACATAATCGTTATTCGAAATATTCAATATTAGTAATTTGTTGGTAAAAACTTCAACGAAAGGCTTATGAAAATGGCAAATGCAAATAACTCGGAAGCCGTATTAGTAACAGAAGAAGACCTCCAAAAAATGCAGCAACGACTCGCCGAGCTCAACGCCCAGGTACCGGCATTATCGCAAGAGCTGAACAGAACTCGAGCTGATGGTGACTTTAGCGAAAACGCTCCTCTCCATGCTGCTCGGGAAGAAATGTCCAAACTACAGTCCGCTATCAGAGACCTAGAGGCACAAATTCATAACGCGGTCATTCAAGGTAATAGAACTGATGGTAGGACTGGTCTGGGTTCAAAAATCCGAATAAAGGATGCAAACGGCAAGGAACGGGAAATCGTACTGGTATCTCATGTTGAGGCCAATCCTCCGACTCATATATCGATCGAGTCACCGATGGGTGAGGCATTATTCGACCTGGCACCTGGTGACGTAGCCAGATTTCAAGCACCAAGGGGTGAAATCTCCTTGGAAATTCTGGACGTGACTAACTGAATCTTCAGCAAAACTAGTTTGCAAGTCCTTTAGCGATTCGGACCTCGTCCCATAGGCATGGGCTGCCATCTTCTAAGTCCTGAATTCCTCAGTACGTCTGGATTTACTGCACTTCTTGGCCAGTCGCCAAGAAGTGCAGACGCAATTTCACGTCCAAGTTTTCTTCTGGCTTCAGGCATCATTCGAGAACTAGCCGAGGCCACATGAGGAGTAACAATCACGTTGGACATTGTTAACAAAGGATTTTCTCTTTCGATCGGCTCGATTTCAAAAACATCAAGTCCAGCACCGGCTATCTCACCGCTTTGCAGCGCATTTATGAGAGCATCTTCGTCGTGACACCCTCCTCGCCCAGTGTTGATAAAAAGAGCAGAATTCTTCATCGCAGCAAACTGTGGGGAAGAAATCATATGGTGTGTGGTCTCGTTATATGGAGCGTGGTTAGACACAAAGTCAGCCCTCTCAAACAGCTCAGAGTAGGCAACTGGTTCGACCCCATTTGAGGTCATTTCGATTTCACTGACATAGGGGTCATGAGCTATCACACGCAAGCCGAAAGCCTGGCATCTTCGTGCCATAGCATGCGCCACATTGCCAAATGATACAAGTCCGATTGTTTGGCCGTACAGTCGAGGGAATTGTCTTAAGTATGGGTGTCCCTCTGAAAATCTTCCGCTCAACATCATGTCCCGCATCTCGTAAAGCCGGCGGTGTGACGCGAGCAATAAGGTCATTGCATGATCTGCCACCTCCTCAATAAACGTGTCAGGGACATTGGTTACTGGTATTCCGGCTTCTGTGGCAGCCTGCACGTCCACAGTATCAGTGCCGACGCTGCCAACTCCTATAATCACGCAGTTCTCTAGTCCAGCCACAATCTCGGCGTTAATGCGCCGACCTCTTGCTATCACTGCATCTGCACCTTTGGCCTGCTCTATGAATTCCTCGTCGGTTTCAGCGTCTATTTCGACAATCTCTGCCCCAATCGGATCCAATGCCTCACGTTCGAGCTCATAGGAGTCAGCTAAATTAAATTGTGAGCCTCCACCCTGCTGAATTTGTCTCGGTTTTTGCACTGCGACAATGAATTTTCCAGACATCTTGAACCTCCGTCGAATTTCTAGGAACATCCCTCTAATACGTAATTGCTAATGAATAGCACGTATTTGTGGTAAGTCCTAGCGGAGGGCCACACCATAGAAGATCTCCAAATCAAGTCTGATCTGAATACTATTAGACAACTATCTCAATCGACAAACTTAACTAATACCGCTTGCCATACCCTGTTAAATTTAGTACGGTACTGATCGTTAGGTAGCCCACGCAGCCGGCAGTGAAACTGTACGAGCTTGACGAGCATAATTTGCTTTCGCTCTCAGTTCGCGACTGTCCAAGTTGACTTAAGGGTAAGTTTTCTAGCTCAAAACTTTTGAGCGGGGCCACCTCGTGTATTTAAAATAGTAGATTGAGGAGTTATGTATGGACGAGCAGCTGAAAAGCAACTACTGGAGTAAAAGATTAATCTCACGACGGAGCCTCGTAAGAGGTGCCGTAATTGGTGGCGCAGGCTTAGCCGGTGCTTCATTACTGGGTTGTAACGTGCTAGATGGTGATTCTGGTGGCACAGATGGAAGTAAGGGAGGAACATTACGTTCAGCCCCTGATATTGAGCTTTCTACTACCGACCCCGCATTCTTTACCAGTGATGCAGAAGCTGCAATCGGCTGGCAGGCTGGAGAAAATCTCGTAGTTAAGCAGCATGACCTGAGCATTACTGGTGGCGTTGCAGAATCATGGGAGACACCTGACCAACAAGAGTACACATTTAAACTACGTAAAAATAATAAATTTCATGACGGTGAACCCGTAACCGCTGAAGACGTAAAATTCACCTTTGATCGAATTTTTGCGATGGAAGCGCCTCCAGCAGGCCAGTTGGGTTCACTAGCTGCCGGAACTACTGAGGTGGTGGACGAGAACACAGTCAAAATGACACTTGAAGCACCAAATGCCTTTTGGTTGAACACATTGTCATTTTATCAGGGAAAGATTGCTCCTCAGCATGATGACCCGACCAACTGGGGAATTGGTAAGTATGTAGGTTCCGGTCCCTTCAAAATGACGAGTAACGTACCTGGGGAAACCACTACGTTCGAACGAAATACAGACTACTGGGACTCTGGAAACACCTATTTCGACAACATCCAATTTTTCTATCTTCCCGAGCCAGAAACTCGAATTGAGTCACTCAAGGGTGGTCAGATAGATCAGGTCAATAGGATCACAGCGGCTTCAGTACCAGAGGTCGATGCAAGTCCTAATTCACGTGCGTCAAAAGCCACGTCAGCCTCGTACATGACACTAGCAATGAACACTCTGATTGCTCCGTTCAATGACATTCGGGTCCGTCAAGCTGTTCAGGCTGCAACTAACCGAGAGCAAAATTTGTCAAAGGTGCTTGAAGGATTGGGTGCGGTAGCAAATGACCATCCAATTGCACCGAACGATCCACATTATGACTCCGGAGTAGCGATACCAGGTTACGACCTGCAAAAGGCTCGAGATCTCCTAGCTGCAGCCGGTTACGCCGATGGGCTTGATGTACCAGTTACAACCATGGGCGCTACTTACCACGAAGAGATCGCTCTGACTTTCCAGGAGTATTCACGTGACGCGGGATTCAATGTGACTATTGATAAGAAGCCAGAAGATGAGTACTGGTCCAAATGGTGGCTAAACCGTGAAGACGTGCAAATGTTGACCGTGAACTGGAATGGAAGAAACCCCGATGCTGCACTCAGTATCGTGTATCACGGTGACGCACCTTGGAATGAAACTTTCCATCAGGACGACGCCTTAGATGCGCTTATCGAACGTGCTCGAGGAGAGGGCGATGATGACAGGAAAGCAACATATAGCTCCATCCAGAAGCATCTAGTTGAGCAGGCTTACCGAGTGATACCTGTATTCGCGAGTACTCTTATGGGAGTAGGAACTAACGTCCGCAATATAGAGGCCCACCCAAGTCGATGGCCATTCCTA
>DEAP01000088.1:0-182 GCA_002348225.1 Dehalococcoidia bacterium UBA2979 | reverse complement strand
CCCAAGTCGATGGCCATTCCTATCGAGAGGTTGGTTTGAGGAAGCCTAAATAGCAACTCTTACAAATGCCCTAGAGAATGTATATAGTCTCTAGGGCATTTGTATTTAAAAATATAAATTTGGCGACCATAGATTATGATTCGTTTTCTTATAGTCCGTTTTACGTTAATTTTCGTGACCCT